>JBCCXQ010000009.1:0-65205 GCA_039191365.1 Cyanobacteria bacterium P01_F01_bin.13
AGATCGGCGGTGCGGAGTTTGTTTTGAAGTTGTTGGAGAACACCACCCGATTCGGCAATTAACGTAGACAGGTTAGCCAGTTGGGCCTGACGGGCGTCTTCACCATGTTTGGCGAGGGCAATGTTGCGTTTAAGGCTGTTGGCAAGTTTGCCCCATTGTTCCTGAGCCACGCCTTTGCTGTTGAGGACTTTGCTCTCGGCTTGTTTGAGCTGTCGTTCCAGGGAACTGACGGAGAGCAGGGCATCGTTACCCTCCATCCGGAGGGCAAGGCGGTCGATTTTTTTTGGGAGTTCCTGGGTGCGATCGCAGGCATACTGTACCACCCCCAATAGCTCTATCTGGTGGCTGGCAGTTAACAGCCTGGTGGCTTCCTGGTTGAGTTCATCTGCGCGGGCTCCGAGGGCGACTGCCTGTTGTCGTACCTGCTGAAATTCGCGGTCAATGGCTTTATTGCTCAGCTCAATCTTGTCGGGTTCGTTGGCCTGGAGCAGGGCGGCTCCTACGGTGGCAATTGCGATCGCGCCGGGGATAGCAACAACATTGGGTAAGCGTCCCAAACGCACACCCCCCACCAGAAAAATCCCCCCTGCCAGCACTGCCAGTGGATACTGCAATGGATTCGCTAGCTTCATCGGCAGCTCCTAAAACTCTACCTGCAGATCGGCCATCAGCTGGGCAATGGTGGCCGGATCACCCTTACGATAGTACCCCCCATTGAGCTGAGCAATTTGCTCCAGAGCCTGGGGATTAAACTCCCCTTCTCGACCATAGCCCACCGTAAAGAACGCAATGCGCTGGTCCGACGAAAACCCGCTGCGGGCCAGTTCCTGCTCAAGCTGGCCCAGGCTAATGCTGGACTCAGAATCTTCTCCATCGGTCAAAATGAGTACTGCATTGATGGCATTGGCCTTAAGATTTGCAGAGAGCCAGTTACGAGCAGCCAGGGCCGAATCGTAAAGACGGGTGCCGCCATCGGCCCGCAGACTAACAACAAATTGCAGTCCTCGTGCCTTACCCTCTGGGGTACCATCCACCAATACGGGCTGACGAATATCACTATCAAAGTCAATCAGGGCGACCTGATCTTTGGGGCCCAGGCCATCTACATAGGTTTGAAGGGTATTTTGCACCGATGGTAGTTTGTTACCTTCCATGGAACCAGACGTATCTACCACCACCACCACCAGAGAAGACTTTTTGGCCACCTGGCTCCAGGCTGTGAGCATGGCATCGGCTACCTCTGGCGCAGGGGAGCGATAGGAATCGTAGCTGGCCTGGGGATCCACCCCAAAGTTAGCGTTAAACTTAGACCCCAGTGCCACCCCTGGCGCCCCGGGGCGCAGTCCCAGATTGGTTGCAATCTGCTGGGCTGGGGGAGATTGTAAATAGTCCAAAATTTGATCGGCAGCTTCTTTTTCTTGAGCGCTGACCCAGGGAGCATTGGGTAGGATGCCACGCATGTTGGATGTAAATGTGGACCTGGGATAGACCGCTTCGTAGCGGGTTCCACCGGGGGGCAGAGCAGTATTTGCAGCAATCACGGACGATTCGTATACCGAGCCAATCGACGCCCAAAACGGTCCGTTTTCTACCATGGACTTGGCTAGTGTAGATGTGGACTTACCGTAGCGGGTGATTTTGTTTTGAATCTGCTGCACTGCCGCCTGATGTTGCTGCACATCTGCCACGGTTAATTCCTCAGGGCGTTTACTAGACACAGAGGCAAACTGGGACACCAGGGTTTGCAGACCAGAGTTGGACCGGGTAGGGGCGGTATGCACGTAGTAAACGGGCTGAGCTGGACTGTTGGGATCTAAATCCTGGTGGGTCTTAGCCGTCACTAATTGAGCAAACAGATTGTCCACTTTACGCAAGCCAGGGGCCAAATTCGTTGGCACCATAAACACCATGGGGCTATTGGCCAAAAGCGGCGCATCGGTAATTGCCGGAATATAGTTTTGACCGGGATAAAGCTGATCCATACGATAGATCAGCTGGTTCTGATAGATTTCGCCATCTACTGACAAAATGGTAGGAAATTCGGGCGCATCGGCGGCAACGATTCCTTGCTGTAGTTGCTGGGCCAGGGTGATGGTGCGTTCGACCACATCACCGCTACCCGCAGCCTCGCAGCTCATATAAAAGGCTTCACCACTGGCAAGCTTGGGATTAGTTTGGTTAAATTGCACGGCTGCATCGTCGCAAAAGTGATGCAGCGCGCTACCTACTAGCAGCTTTACCTCAAATCCATTGCCAACGCTCAAGCTACCGGAACCGCCACAGCTCGCTAGCAGCATCGTTCCCATTAGTGAAGGAACAATATGCAGCAAGTGTTTCCATTGATTCAGCATATCGGCTATATCGCTATACAAAACGTGTGTCAGTATCGGCCTGATTGTGACCGATGGAGAAATCCCTGTCCTATGCTGGCATAATCCTACCGGACTAGCGATCTTCGCAGTCTGTCTGAATATCTACCTCTAGAGTGTCTTCATCCACGGTGGTGTAGAGTACATTGGGCCAACAACACACCTGACAATCTTCTACATAACTCCTACAAATTACGTTGGGGTTGTTGTCGATTGCGTTCCAATTGCAAACGAATGCGATGGTGGGCCTTGCGGGTAAGGGGATAGCGATAGACACAGTAGATGCCGCCAAAGATTAACAGGCTAGGAACAGCGCTGGCCAATAGTCTGATGATTAATAACCGGGTATCTGTCCCCATTTGCCCAGCCCAGTCCAGCATCCAGCCTGACAAAAAGATTGCGATCGCAATACCCACTTTCTGCAAAAACACCATCAGGCTAATAAACATGCCTTCCTGACGCTCGCCTGTGCGCAGCTCTTCGTCATCAATCACATCAGGCAGCATGGCAAAGGGGACTAAATAAAAGGTAGACAGACCGGCACCAATGACTAACCCGACGACATACATAATGCCAATCTGACCGGGCTGCACAATGCCCAGTATGCATACACCGATCAGGGCCAGGGGGGCTCCAGCATAGTAAACTGCCTGCTTGCTAGTGCGTTTGGTGACCCACAGCCAAACGGGTAAAAGCGCCACGGAACTACCTTGAACTGCGATGGCCATTTGGGTAAAGTGCTGCTCTCCTAGATTCATCCAGTCGGTGACGAAATAGGGGAGCATCGCCGCTGTCACCTGTACCCCCACCCAGGAGCACAAGTATAGTCCCATCACCCAGCGAAACGCACGATTGGCAAATACTCGGCGCAGCTGGTGACCCATGGGATGGGGGGATAGCTCAGGCTGCTGCCGCATGACTGGACGGTATTGACCATAGGTACCGACCACACAAACGGCAATGGCGATCACAATAAAAAATGCACTTGCCCCACCCAAGATCATGTACTGACGTCGAGTGTCTTCAATCAGTACAAAGATAATTTGAGCCAGAACCAACCCCACCACAGAGCCGATGATATTGGCCGCCGAACGTACGGACATAATGCTGGTACGTTCGTCGTAGTCAGGAGTAAGCTCGGTGGCAATGGCAACCATTGGCAAAATGATTACCGAAAATGCGGCATAGCCCCCCATGGCCATCAGTACGTAGTAAATAAATAGGCTGGTTTGCGATTCTAGGGGGGGCACCAACCAAAGCATAAAGGTGAAAAAGCCCAAGGGCAGTGCGCCTAGCACCAGCCAGGGATAGCGCCGACCCCAGCGGGACTGGGTGCGATCGCTAAGCCAGCCAATGAGCGGATCGTTGATGGCATCCCATACCCGACCAATGAGCAAAACTGTTCCAGCCAGGGTGGGAGAGAGTCCTACCACCTCCGTTAGAAAAAACAGCAGATAAAAAATGGCCAGGCCAATGGGAATAGCCGTGCCCAATTCGCCCACACCGTAGGAAAATTTAGTTTTAAAGGACAATCGGGTAGACATAGCACAGACGTGACGCTCGGTATTTCACCATACCGAACAGCGTCCTACGCTCAAAGTCCCGTTTGAGCTGTCTTTTCGGTTTAAGAGTATGCTATGAGGGGCAAAATATTCTTTGCGATCAGTCTCGGACTTAAAATAACCTGCTTAAATAGGAATAAAAATTAAGCCTCTGCGGAGCTAGAGAATGAGCCCATCTGTCAGCCATGCTATATATCAGCATTTTTCAGATGAACTCATGGTTCCGATCAACAACGCTAAAACTAATTTTTTTCTAGGTTGTTGTATTGAAAGCTCTTTACTGAGTAATCTCTATCTCTTGAATCAAAGTTGTTTTGCCATCAGGAGTTCATCATGACTGTTGAAACCTTGAATCACATGATGACCTATGTCATCGAAAGCTGGATGGTTTTGAGTACTGTCTATCTTGGCATTGGCTTCACCGCATCGTTTGTTAGCCAGGTTAAGAACGGACTAAAGTTGAAAGCAGCTAAGGCAGCAACGTCTGAAGAGGTAACAAATGCTGAGCGGGTCGCCGAGGTCACCGCTGTGGCAGAAAAGTATGGCAAGAGTGCTGATAGACAGCAGGTTATAAGCAGTTTGACAGTGCCAGGGCAGTAGAAACCCACCCCGGAGCCCCTCCCAGGAGGGGAGAGTGCTCGGTTGGCTACTAGTTTTAGGTGATCACGGTAGGCTTATTGAACCCGGTGAGTTCCTTGATTTTGGCGACTTGATCTGCGATTTGAATCAGTTCACCCAGGGCTTTCTGAGTGTCGATATCATGCTTAGTCGCATCAGGCTCATAGCTTTCGACATAGAGTCGCAGGGTGGCTCCTTTGGTGCCGGTGCCAGATAGGCGGAAGACAATGCGGGAGCCATCGGTAAAGCCGATGCGGATACCTTGCTTTTGGCTGACGCTCTTATCAATGGGGTCGGTATAGCTAAAGTCGTCAGCATAGTCGACGGTGTAGCTGCCCAGTTGCTGACCCTTGAGGCTAGATAGCTGGACACGTAAGCCATCCATCAGCTGATTGGCGGCAGCTTTGTCCACCCCTTCAAAGTCGTGGCGGCTGTAGTAGTTGCGACCGTAGGTGGCCCAGTGGTCCTTGACGATCGCTTCGACGGATTGCCCTTTGGCTGCCAGGATATTGAGCCAGAACAGCACGGCCCAGAGGCCATCTTTCTCACGTAAATGGTTAGAACCGGTACCAAAGCTTTCTTCACCACATAGGGTGGCTTTGTCGGCATCCAACAGATTGCCAAAGAATTTCCAGCCAGTGGGGGTTTCGTAGCAATCAATGCCTAGCTTCTCGGCAACACGGTCTACGGCCTGACTGGTGGGCATGGAGCGAGCCACACCGGCAATTCCATCACGATAGCCAGGGACTAAGGTGGCATTGGCTGCCAGTACGGCTAAGCTATCGCTGGGGGTAACGAAGAAATTACTGCCGACAATCATGTTGCGATCGCCATCGCCATCGGAGGCCGCCCCAAAGCTCGGAGGCTTATTGCCAAACATGACCTCAACTAGATCGTGGGCATAGACTAGATTGGGATCGGGGTGGCCTCCGCCAAAATCTTCCAGCGGTGCGCCGTTTTGCACAGTACCCTGTGGTGCCCCTAGCAACCCTTCAAAAATAGCCTTAGCGTAGGGACCGGTCACTGCGTGGAGCGAGTCCATACACATGCTGAAATTACCGGATGTCAGCAGCTGACGAATTTGCTCAAAGTCAAATAGGGTTTCCATCAGGGCGGCATAGTCATTGACCGCGTCCAGCACCTCAACGGTCATATTGCCTAAGGATGTGGTGCCCACCCGGTCCAGATTGACATCTTCCGCTTCTAAAATTTTGTACTTATCAATGACCTTGCTGCGATCAAAGATTGCACTGGTGACTTTTTCGGGGGCAGGGCCACCGTTACCAATGTTGTACTTAATGCCAAAGTCTCCATTCGGACCGCCGGGGTTGTGGCTAGCGGAGAGGATAATGCCACCAAAGGCCCCATATTTACGAATAATGCAGGAAACTGCTGGGGTAGAGAAAATGCCTCCCTGTCCCACAAGGGCTTTACCAAAGCCACTGGCAGCCGCCATTTTTAGGATAATTTGTATAGCCTGACGATTGTAAAAGCGACCGTCTCCACCCACGACCAATGTCTGGCCCTGGTAGCCGTCTAAGCTATCAAAAATAGACTGAACAAAGTTTTCTAAATAGTTAGGCTGCTGAAAAACAGCAACCTGCTTACGGAGCCCAGATGTGCCTGGTTTTTGATCTGAAAAAGGTGCTGTCGAAACCGTTTGGATGGTCATGATACTCCTTATCTCTGCGTCGGCAAGCCGATTCATCCTTAACCTTAACAGGATGACTGCAACCGCCATGTGTTTGACGGAACGATGTCAGCTACGTTCCAAGACCGCTTTAAGCCCATTGCCGCTTTAGCTGTCGTAAAAAGTTAAGCCAGTCTTGAGCAGGCGTGCCATAAAAATGTGAACACATCGCCAAAGGCGAGATTGGCATTTTTGTGGTGTAGCAGGTGGCGTTCAGGATCGGATACGGTAACGCCCCTAAAAGTTCAGGCATCAGCGCCTGGGGGCAGTGTTTGCGCAGCGCATAGCTAGGGAATTTGAAATTTATTTAATATTTGATTTGGAAAGCATTCATACTTGGAGGAAATGTGCTCTGGCTTACCGTGTGGACTGGAGGCTGCTAAATAACGCGATCGCAAAACACGCTAACAGCATCAACCAGATAATGATCCCCGGTAAAAACGCCAGTAAACTTGTCCCGCGTAGCACCCAGACAATGGCCGTCATCGCCATGGTGGCCAGCAATAGTTGAGTGATTGGGCGTAAGCGATTAGACATCGGTCAAGTTGAGTGAATATTCCTAGGGAACAATAAGGTTTACCAAGGTTTTACGCAATTATGTGTGTGCTTGACACTAGTCTTACGCCAACTGGTTAATAATGGCAACGAATCAGTAATAATCAGCAAAGCTTGCTATTAATCAGCTGGTTTGGGGATTTTAAATTGCCCAGTGAATTACTAAGTACCTATAAAGATCCTTCTATTTATCCTATGGTTTCGACGAAACGACAGGCAGCATTGCTGCGCGGCGACGTCCTTATTGCAACTGATGCTCACACAGGTCAGGGAGCCGCTGTTACCGCTCAAATGTATGTGCCGTTGGTGCGATCGCAACTCTGGGAACAGCTCACCGACTATAGTCGCTGGGTCCACTACTTTCCCGACATCACCCAAAGCCGTGAGCTAGAAGCTTCCGTCAAACAACAAGTCAAGCAGCAGTCCCAACGGATTACCCGCAAGCTGTATCAGGCTGCCCGCAAGGCCTTTATCCTCTTTACGGCCCAGGTGGAAATCTATCTCCATGTAGTTGAGCACCTGCATCAGAGCATTCAGTTTCGGCTAGAGCGCGGTACCTTTGCCGATTTTGCCGCCGACCTCGTCCTCGAAGATTTTGGCGAAGGTACACTGCTAACCTACTCCGTAAAAGCCACACCCATGATCCCAGCCCCTAAGTTTCTGCTGGAGCAGGCGATGCGAATTGACCTACCCGGCAATATGAAAACAATGCGTCGGGTGTTGTGCCAGTCGTAAAACTGGTTTAGTTCCTCTCCACAAACAACCTGCCAGCGGCTAAAGCAGCGCTGCTGGTGGAGTACACATGCCCATCACTCAGAACATCCAAGTCACGATTGATCACCCAGCAGCGATAGCCATCGGCTTGCTGACTGATTTCAATGATCCACCCTACACGGGCAGCAACTTGAACCACTGGGGTTACATCCATGAGGGTAGGCCTCACTCCTTGTTTTTATACTCTTAGAGTAGCAAATTGTTGAACTGGTCAAAAATGGCAGAGCAGGAGTAGGAGGGAGCTAGGAGATAGAATACAGAATGTAGAATGCAGGAGATAGAAGTTTGGTTTCTCCTATATTCTATCTCCTAGCTTCTATATTCTTATTCCCCTCAATGTCTACTAAAGTTCTCAATCTCACCGATAATCTCTACAGATATCTGTTGACCTTTGGCGTTCGCGATAGCGAGATTTTGCAACAACTGCGAGAGGAGAATGCCCAACATCCCAGAGCCGCCATGCAGATTGCTCCCGAGCAGGGACAGTTTATGGGGCTATTAGTGCAGCTATTGGGGGTGAAAAAGGCCCTAGAGGTGGGTGTTTTTACCGGTTATAGTTCACTCATTGTAGCTATGGCCTTACCCGACGATGGCCAGTTAATTGCCTGTGATATCAGTGATGAGTACACAGCTATGGCGCGCAAATATTGGAAAAAAGCAGGCGTTGCCCATAAAGTAGACTTGCGCATTGCTCCAGCCATCGATACCCTAGATCAGCTAATTGCAGAAGGCCATAGCAATAGTTTTGACTTTGCCTTTATCGACGCCGATAAAAGCAACTACGACAACTACTATGAGCGTGTACTACAGCTAGTTAGGGTGGGCGGTTTAATTGCTGTGGACAATATGCTGTGGTCTGGCAGAGTGGCTGAACCAAGAGAATCCTATGACAACCGGACCCGACGCATCCATGCCCTCAATGAGAAAATCCATGCCGATGAACGTGTGTCCATGAGTCTGGTGCCCATTGCTGATGGATTGATGCTGGCAATGAAGCGTTAGAGCCTAACCTACGGGCTCTTGGCTAGGAGTGTGTTGATCAGGTGGGTGAATACGGCTTGAATGGTTTGTTGGGCTTGATGGAACTCGGGAACGTCCCAATCGGGAATACGCGTCTGCTCTAGCTGCTCCAAATTCAAATAATTGTGATATCGCAGTTCAATCTGTAACGCTTCAACATCAGGTATTTCACCATAGTGGCGAGTAATATACCCACCATTAAAAACATGGTTCCGAGCCACCTGGTACCCCTGCGATGAAAAGGCTAACTCCATAGCCGATATCAAAAGTTCTGAAGAGGTTTTGCCGTTGGCATTTCCTAAACACACTTGATCTAGAATAGGCCCCGCAAAACTGTGCAAATCTAACATGTACACATAGCCAAACTTGTCAATTATCTCCTTTAAAAGAGATTCTAACTTCTGATGATAGGGTCGATAAACCCGATCAATTCGGTTCTGAATCTGTTGTCTGGAGGGCAACACTCGATACAATGACTTACCATATGCAGTTTGTTGTGGTACTGCCGCCTGCCAAAAACCACCCATAAAGGGTGCTTTGGCAGCTCGATTTAGATCTACAACATAGCGGCTGTAAATCGCTTCTAATACGGTAATACCCAGTTCGGGTAACCCAACGTAGAGCTGGTCTAGATGCCAATCCTGATGTGGAAGAAATGTCTGATACTCTTGCTTAAGGGACGTTCTAATCGGATCTGGAATGATCAACCCACTGTGGGGAATACTTGCCACAATCGGACACGGCTGAACTGTAGGATGATGAACCCGAAAGGGAGCAGCCTCAAGCAAGTGTGGATACCTCCGCTAGCAGTTGATTAATTGTACTGAACGTTGGTCGCTCATGGGGTACTGGAGCCATGCAGTGCTGTTGTAGCTTACGCAAATGTCGAAATAGTCTTACTTCACTTTCTTCATTTTCAGAAACGTGACGTTCTAGTAACTCTTCTAACAAACAACCATAGGCTCTAGACTCAAGTCTTTCGAACGTTTGTCCAGATATTACATTGCTCGGGTCATACAACGAGGCCGCGCCAAAATCTCCTAAAATACTCTCACCCTGTTCATCCACCAGAATATTGTGGGCATAGAGATCTCCGTGCATAATGCCACGGCTGTGGAGATGGGTAACAACGGCCGCAATCCCCTGGGCAATCTTTAAAATGACTGGTAGCGTAAATGTGGTGCCATCGCTGTAGGTATCTCGGGTGCAGGACTCTAAACTCGGAGCCCCCCCCAAGTTACTGTAGCTATCAGCAATAAAGGAGAAAACCAACCCGGCTTTACCATCAATGGGCTGACTCAATTTCCCCAAAACATTGACCAGATTGGGATGGGCTCCGGCGGCGATGCAGGCCTGCATTTCATCTAACGGAAGACCGTCGCTGGTAATGTCACCTTTAAACAGCTTAACTGCAACATTCTGTGCAGGAGTAGAGGAAGCATTGGGTTTCCACACCCCCTTGTAAATCAGTCCAGATGCTCCCTGGCCAAGTATCTCACCCAGCTGTAGCTCTGTTGGGTTGATAGTGGCCAGGGAGGTTTTTTTCTGTTTTTCTGTGGCTTGACAACAGGGATTTCCTGAATATGCTAACCAGGTTAGTCTGGGCAGAGCCAATAGCCAGGGGGGGAGTGTTTGCAGCTGGTTCGCGGCTAGTCGAATGAGCTCTAGATTTTGGCAATTGGCTAGCTCCTCGGGTAGTGACTGTAGCTGATTGCCTGCGAGCATGCATTTTTGTAATTTGCGGAGCTGACCAATACTGCTCGGCAAACGCGTCAACTGATTGTTGGTCAGAATCAACCAGCGAATATTTGGAGAAAGCGCGTTTTCGCTAATGGTTCTAAGCTTATTGCCCTTGAAGCCAATCATGGAGAGGTTTGGGCAAGCGGCTAGTACCTCTGGAAAGTCTTCAAACTGGTTGTTATTAAAGAAGGCTATTCTGAGTTTTTTTAACTGGGCAAACTCATTGGGCAAAGTGCTCAGTTGATTATTGGATAGGTCCAGGATTTCTAATGAATCTGCCAGGTCTAAAATTTCTAAAGGAAACTCGGTTAAATCTTGGGATAGCTTTAGGCGGGGCTCTTCCATGGAGTGGTCCAGTTTGAAGCTGTCTAGGCGGTTCATATAGGTAGTTAGATGATAGTTAAGCAGTAATTGGTGAAATGCTAGCTTAATTTTGCTTTCTGATCTTTGTAGCGTTCTTTGAAAATTGCTTGTTGTTTTTTATGGTCAACTACTGGGGCTACATAGCCAGTCCCCTCTAAATCTAGGGGAGAGAGTTTGCCGCTAACGAGGGCCGCCGTATCCACGTGACGAATTTCGGGTAACCACTGGCGGATATAGTCCCCATCGGCATCAAACTTTTTAGCCTGACTAGCCGGGTTAAAAATTCTCAGGGGTTTAGGATCCATGCCGCTAGAGGCACTCCATTGCCAACCACCGTTGTTGGCGCTGAGGTCTCCATCTACCAGTTTTTGCATAAAGTACTTCTCACCCCAGCGCCAGTCAATGATTAAATCCTTGGTCAGAAAACTGGCCACAATCATGCGACAGCGGTTGTGCATCCAGCCGGTTTCATTCAGTTGGCGCATGGCTGCATCGACGATGGGGTAACCTGTGCGACCTTCGCACCAGGCTGTGAACTTGGCCTCATCATTATCCCAGGGAAACTCTTTCCAAGCCCCACGATAGGGCCCTTTGGCCAACTCCGGAAAGAAATACATGACATGCTGATAAAATTCTCGCCAGGCCAATTCCTGCATCCAGGTTTGGACATTGGTGCGGCCCTCATCACTGCGGCAGGCATCATAGGCAGCTGTCGCTGTTTGCCAAACCTGACGGATACCTATGGCCCCAAACTTAAGGGCTGCGCTCAGCAAAGACGTGCCTTCTGTAGCAGGAAAGTTGCGCTGTTCATCGTAGGACTCAATTGCCTTTTTCCCAAACGTGGCCAGCTGTTGATGGGCAGCGAATTCTCCGGGTTCTAGGAGCAGTGGCGTATCCCAGACAAAGCCTAACTCTTTGGCAGAAGGTAGCTCAATGGTGTGGGCCAAGTCCCGTTCTCTATCACTGAGACCCACGGCATCTTGCAGCGTGGCAACGGGTGACGCTTTGGGTGATTTTTGCCAGTTACGCCAGAAGGGACCATACACTGTATAGGGCTTGCCTGCACCGGTTAGCACTTCCCCTGGACCATGCAGCAGTTGGTCCCAGGTTTGTGTACGTATTTTAATTCCCGTTTCTTTGAGGGCGGCGGCTACCGCATTGTCTCGTTGGCGAGAATAGGGTTCTACATCGCGGTTCCAGTAGACTGCTGCGGTCCCGAGGGCGTTGGCCACCCTAGGAATTTGCTCCACTGGACTGCCGTGGAGAATCAGCAGCTCACTACCTGCTTCTTGGTAACGCTTTTGCAGCTCGGTCAGGCAACCTACCATGTAAGTCACCCGGGCCGGGGCCACATCATCTGCCTCCAGGATGCTGGGGTCTAGACAGAATATACCGACCACCTTAGGGCTATGTTCTCGAGCCGCCGCAAGGCCCAGATTATCGCTAATACGCAGGTCGCGACGATGCCAGAACAGGATGAGGTCAGCCATAAACGTTAGGGAAGGAAGGATGGGTGGGTGGACGATATTCTACACCGTGCAGATAATAGTCACGGATGCCCTAGCTCAGTATTCTATAAAGACAACACTCTAAGGAGCTAACGGTTTTGAGTACATCTGCAGCACCGATTGCTAAGAAACAGCCAAAAACCCTTAAGAAGCATGGGGATGTGCGCATTGATGACTATTATTGGCTGTGCGATCGCGACTCTGCGGCCACCCTAGACTACCTCAACGCTGAAAACGCCTACGCTGCCGATCAGACGTCCCATACTAAGGACTTCCAGAAAAGCCTCTACGACGAAATGCTGGGTCGGATTCAGGAAACCGACCTGAGCGTACCCACCAAAGATGGCGATTACTTTTACTACACCCGCACCGAAGAAGGCAAAGCCTATCGAATTTTATGTCGTAAGCAGGACAGTCTGGAAGCCCCCGAAGAGATTTTGCTTGACGAAAACAAGCTAGCCGATGGCCATGATTTTTTTGATCTGGGCGATTATGAAACTAGTCTCGATCATACGCTTTTGGCCTATGCCATCGATACCAATGGCTCAGAGCGCTATACCCTGGTATTTAAGGATCTGACGACTGGCAAACTTTTTTCAGAAGAAATTGAAAATATCAGTGAAGTTGTATGGGCCAACGACAACTGCACTGTATTTTACACTCGGCTGGATGAGGCCCACCGTCCCTATCAGGTCTGGAAACATCGCCTGGGGGAGAATCCAAACCAGGATCAGCTGATCTATGAAGAACCCGACGAGGCTTTTTATCTCTCTGTGGAGGGAACCCGCAGCGATGCCTATTTAATTATTTCCATTAATAGCAAAATCACGTCTGAAATCCATATTTTGGATGCTAACAATCCTGATGGCCAGTTTCAGGTGGTTTGTCCACGGCAGTATGGGGTGGAGTATTCCATCTCTCATCATCCTGGTAGTGAAAAGGATACCGACCGCTTTTATATTGTTACTAATGAAGATGCCATTAACTCTAAACTGATGGTAACTCCAGTAAATGCCCTGGGCAAAGAGAATTGGAAAACCGTGATTCCCCATCGTCCGGATGTGCAGCTTAAGGGCGTCAGTGTGTTTCGTGACCATCTGGTGATTTACGAACGCCAGGGAGGACTGCCCACTATTCGCCTGCAAAAACTCTCCACCGGAGAAGAAACAGCCCTGGACTTTCCAGAACCCACCTACTCAGTCTGGTCCGGGGCCATGCCTGAGTTTGATAGTAAAACCCTGCGGTTTACCTATACATCGCTAATTACGCCATCGTCAGTGTTGGACTACGACATGGATACCCATCAGCGAGAACTCAAAAAAGAAACACCGGTTTTGGGCGGCTATGACCGCAGCCAGTATCAGAGCGAATGGCTGATGGCCACAGCTCCAGACGGTACCCAGGTACCGATCTCGCTGGTGTACAAAAAAGGGATTAAACGCGACGGCAACAATTCGCTATTTCTCTATGGTTATGGGTCCTACGGAGCCTCCTCATCTGCCTACTTTTCCTCGATTCGACTGTCACTGCTCGATCGAGGCATGGTCTATGCCATTGCCCATATTCGCGGTGGTGGTGAAATGGGCCGTCCCTGGTATGAGGATGGCAAATTTCTCCACAAGAAAAATACCTTTACAGACTTTATTGCCTGTGCTGAATATCTGATTGAGCACCAGTGGACCCGTGCGGATAAACTCGCTATCTATGGCGGCAGTGCGGGTGGTTTACTGATGGGGGCCGTGCTCAATATGCGCCCTGAGCTGTTTAGGGTTGCGATCGCAGCGGTCCCTTTTGTCGATGTGCTCACCACTATTCTGGATCCTAGCCTGCCCCTATCGGTCATGGAGTGGGACGAATGGGGTAACCCTAACGAGAAAGAGTACTACGACTATATGAAATCCTACTCCCCCTACGACAATGTCGCTGCTCAAGACTATCCTGACATTCTTATTACCGGTGGCCTTAATGACCCCCGCGTATCCTACTGGGAGCCTGCCAAGTGGACCGCCAGATTGCGGGAGCTAAAAACCGACAACAACCGACTGCTGCTCAAAACTAATATGGACGCAGGCCATGGCGGTGCCTCCGGTCGCTATGGCTGGCTCGAAGAAACCGCTTTTGAGTATGCCTTTATGCTAGACAGCTTGGGCTTAGCGACGACGAATCACTAAACGTTTATGAATATTCCTGGTCCGTGAGGTCATGATTGCCCATGACAAGAAGCCCCATTTGACGTAAACCAAACGTCAGATAATTAAGCAAATATTAAATTGCACTTTAAGCTTTGCTAACTTAGTTTTAATACACTTCACTACAATATAAACTGTATTCAATTACACAGTTTTGGTGTTTTTGGCAGGAAGTTTTAGTGGATTTCTCTGTTGCTAAGCATGTCTGTCACAGCATCTACACACTTGGAGGAACTGAGATGAAGCTTTCATTTCTAGGCGCTAATTACGAAGCACACTTCGAAAACGTTCAAGTTACTGATACTGAAAAGATTGGCACCTATCGCGGTGCTCCCCTTAAGCGTAAGGCATTTAAGGTTCCTGGCCATCATCACCAGCGCGTACAACTCACCTATCGTGGCGTGAAGTATAACCAAGACGTCTAGAGAAACCGTCTTCTAGATTTATCTTCTTTCTGACTACTAACGATTGTATTCATTGACTCTCAGTAAAGAAATCAGGTCTCTTTTTTTATCGGGAAAGGAGGCCTGTTTCGTGATTTTTCGCATATCCTGATTGATGGTTGTAGAATTTGTTGGTGGAACTTGCTCAAGACTTGCAAGCGCTCACTGCATCCAAGCAAGTTTATAGATTTTTCAGGCTCTCATCAGGGGTATCTAATTTGAGCGTTGCATTTTTTAAGAGTATGCCGTTACAGATGAGCAGTGTAGGCGGCATCGGTTAGCTTAATTGCAGAAACTCACGAATGACATCGTGAGCTTTGATGATCTGATGTTTGGCACCCGGTAAGAGTTTTTGCTTATCTTCTTCAGGCAGTAACTTGAGTGTATAGGTGGAGCTGTCGCTATTAGTTTGAATATCTATAATGACATCGCGAACTTCGTCGAGGGGGCATTGCCAGTTTTTATTCCCTGATAAGGTGCGACGAGTGCAGCGAAATTGTCGTAAGGATTTATCAAAAACTAGGGTCTCTGAGCGAAAATTCGAGTACAGACTATTAGCGCCGATCATTACCAAAAAACTTAGAAAGCTAATTAATAAAAGGACTTGCCCCCTGACGCGCATATCGTATTGAATAGCTAAGCTAATTTCCTTAGAGGCTAAAAATCTGTTGATTTGGTTAGCAATAGCCTGCATTGCTTGGGCTGAACCTCGGTGCCCATTAATTCTTCGTATGGAGTCTTCGATGTAGTTAACTTCACCACGGTTGGTATGTAATACGACCCAGTGGTCAACAATGTAATCGCCTTCGTCATCGATAATAGTGTTTGTTTTTGCTTCAGCGGCAATGACCTGGCTAAAGGTGGTTTTAGGACCGGAGATGAGGCCCAGAAGATGGGTTTGGGTGCGATCGCACCTGACCTGTGTCGGTTCTATCCGCTGGCAGTTGAGGCGAGTTATGCCCAGACCATAAACCACAATGCAGATAATTATCAGCGGCACACCTGAGAGCAGCAAGGTCCCTATCATTAAGCATCCACTGTCGATCAAAGAGGGGCGATTACGGAGTAAGAGTTCTGATGGTGTGCGTTTGAGAATTTTCATAGCAAGAACAGTCACAGGGACTGCCCCACAGGTCACTATTTTTAACAACTGGTCAGTCTGGTATTTCACCCATTAGGGATCCCGACTCATTATTGGATACAAATAGTTGGCGTGCATTCCAGCCGATTAACGAATTGTCACAGAGGCAGATAGCGTAAATCTAAGAGATTATGGATTTTGAATTTTATCGCGCCGAATATAAAGCCACTTTATCGAAAGTCCAAACTGGATTAGATTTTTGGGTGTTAATATTGGCTCAGCGTAACAAACACGTGTCATCGCTTGATTTGCTAAAACTGTGTGTTCCAGGTCATGACTGTATTTCTCCAAAGGAATACTTCTATTGTTGAAGATTCATATTTCATACAGTCAACAGTTTTACTATAGGCGGTTCCCTAGATAATCCAGACCGATCCATCCATTAATACCTCTTCATTGATTGTTTGACGAGTCAAACAACAATATGGAGTTGGCAACAGTTTTATTGATTACAGTCTTCCTAGTTTTTACCTATAGTAAATGCCTGATGTATTAGCACATTTGCATGTCAGGCTAGCTACTGTAATCTAAGGCTTGCAGGAATATCTATTGTCTTGACTAGCCTGATAGACGCTATAGGGACAATATCACGGACAAAAGCTTTATCCCATCGCAACAGCGTAGTAATGGGCGCTAAAGCTTTTAGAAACGTTAATGAGAAGAACAACACACCTGGCTTTAGAAAGCAGTGTGACATGTCGTGCGTGCGTTTTTCATTTGGACATTGTTCAGGTGTATCTAGCCATCAAAACGTTCCATCAGTTTTCTAACAGGACACCTAAAAATGAGTAATAAACAGAATAGAAGTGCTTCGTCTAGAGCAAAGCGTCGTCAGCTGACGCTATCTGGCCATGGCGCGTTTGACGATCATATTCTGAATGGTGGCTTAGGGGATGACCAGATTCGGGGTACTGGCAAAAATGAACGTCTCTATGGTGATATCGCACCGTTGGCTGACCACTTCAGGCGTAACGGCTCCCTATCACGTAAAACCATCAACAGGTCTGGCAATGATCGGCTTCGTGGGAATGGTGGAGATGATTTTATCCAAGATCAATTTGGTCGCGATCGCATGTCAGGAGGAGCGGGTAATGATGTTATCGTCAGTGTTAGCGACTCTAATATTCCTCGGGAGAATCCTAGAATTGCCGCCAACGTTGATGACGGCAATGACGTCGACAAATTAGTCTTCAAACCAAAGTTCTACAATCCTAGAGGTCTCCAGGCCAACGATAGAATGACCGGTGGTGCAGGAGCTGACACCTTTAGGTTTGAGCTCTTGATCAATGCGCCAGAAGACATCTATGAACAGCACACCAGACGCAATGGCACCATTAACTGGGGCATGAATGGCGTTGCTGGTGAGAACAACAACTACCATGACCATTGGGTTGAAGGCATTGGTCGTGACACCATCACTGATTTTAGTGGCGCTGGTGGTGAAGGTGACAAAATTGTGATCACAGGCCACACCGTAGAGTACAAAGTTATCCAAGAATCAGATAACAGAGTCACCCTTGGTGTATATAGTGATCAAGGTGCTGATGGTGTTCGTGGTGGCGGTGCCCATGACCTGGATGTACTGGGCGTTATTCAAGTTAACCACGATGGTAACTTTGATGCCGACAGAGATGTGACCGTGGTCAAAAGCGACCTGGGCTCATTCCAGGATGAGAATAGAGAACAGGAGAATATTCTCGGTGGCGGCCTGGGAAGTAACAATATTAGAGGTGGCAGCCAGGATGAGACTCTCTATGGCGATATTGCCCTTACAGCCGATAACTTTAAGCCCAATGGTGATGTGTCCCGAAGGACACGCAGGCAGTTTGGTAATGATCGTCTGCGAGGCGGTGACGGCGACGACTGGTTGCAGGATCAACTGGGTAGCGATCGCATGTTTGGTGGCGATGGAAACGATGTCCTGGTCAGCCTGAGTGACTCTAATACCCCCAGGGAAAACAAGAGGATTGGAGCCAATGTTGATGATGGTAATGATGTTGACAAGCTAGTCTTTAAACCACGGTTTTATAATCCCGACCGTCTCCAGGCTAACGATAGAATGACCGGTGGTGCTGGAGCAGACACATTTATGTTTGGTCTGCAGATTAATGCTCCAGAAGATATTTATCAACAGCATATCCAAGCAGATGGACTCATCAACTGGGGTATGAATGGTGTTGCTGGTGAGAACAACAACTACCATGATCACTGGGTCGAGGGCATTGGTCGTGACACCATCACTGACTTTAGCGGTACCGGTGGTGAAGGTGACAAGATTGTTATCACGGGTCATACCGTAGAGTACAAGGTAATTGCAGAATCCAATCGTCAAATTACCCTTGGTGTCTACAGCGACCAGGGTGCTGATGGCGTCCGTGGTGGCGGTGCCCACGACATGGATGTACTTGGAGTGATCAAAGTGAACCACGATGGTAACTTTAATCTCAACCAAGACGTAAGCGTCATTCAGCGAGATCTAGGCGCATTCTAACTACCTTAGATTCGCTGTGTTAAGGGACTTACCTCCATAGTCAGATCCAGAGAAGGCCACTAGAGTGAACTTTTACAACGTCTATCTGGTGGCCCTTTAGCTGAAAAAACTCACTACTTTTCTTTTAAGGGGGATAATCGCCCAGTTGAAAAGTTGAGTTGGGATGATGCGGTGGAGTTTTGCGATCGCAAACCGATTTGGCCTATACGATATGCACGGCAACGTCTGGGAATGGTGTCAGGATCACTGGCACGAAAATTACAACAATGCACCACCCGACGGGAAAGCCTGGATCGAAGGCGGTGACTCGTTTAGACGGCTGCTGCGGGGCGGTTCGTGGAGCAGCGTTCCAGCTCTCTGCCGCTCGGCCAATCGCGACAGGAATTCGCGCGCGATCATCTACGACGATGTTGGGTTTCGAGTAGTGTGTAGCTCCTCGTGGACTCTTTAGTAGCACTTTGCCATCTTGCACTTGTGCCCAGGCACCCACCCCAGGCTCTGCCTGTTCGCTCCAATCACCGTTACTGCCATCTACCAGGCAACTATAATAGAAACTACTAATTCTCAAAAAATGGCTATGCTGCAGACCCTGTGGGCAACCGTGCGCAATGGCAAAATAGAACTACTAGAAGTAACTGAACTACCAGAAGGTACACAGATCCTAGTCACCCTATTACCCGACAATGATGCCAGCTTCTGGCTCCAGGCTAGTCAACCGTCCCTGGATGCCATCTGGGATAACGACGAGGACGATATCTATGCCGAACTACTCTAAAAACGATGTCGTATTAGTGCGCTACCCTTTCACAGATTTATCTCGATCTAAAGTACGACCTGCAGTTGTAGTCAATCCGCCCCATACATCCCAAGATCTTTTACTAGTGGCACTAACCAGCAAAACTGGGAACTTGCTAAGTGGGGAATTTCAACTCACCGGATGGTCACAAGCAGGACTTAACGTTCCCACTGCCGTAAAGAGGGGGTTATTCACAATTCGTGCCGACCTTGTACTTAAGAAAATAGGTCAATTAACCCGTGACGATTCAGAACAACTAAAACAATCTCTTCGTCTGTGGTTAGGCATTGATTGAGCGATTTCCTATTCTGCGCTTCACACGCTTTCCACACAAGGTGAGTAATCCGCCTACCCAACTCAAAAATATTCAACTTTTTACCGAAGCCATTCAAGTCTTCTGCACAAAATGGAGGGTGGTAGAGCTTTCATTTATGAATCGTGATCATCAATCTATGGTGCATATGCTAAATTCTGCTCGTCTTGTGATCAGCTACATCAGCCAATATCCTGATGTGTTAAGACATTGGAGCGTCATGTTAGCGTTTTCACGTAAGGCTTTTAGGCATATTCATTGCCTTAACTAACCTGACAGAGGCTATAGATAGAAATTCATTCTATGAAACTTCACAATAATTATCTGGCATTCACTCTGTAGTAGTGGAAGGAGTATATAACCATAGAAGTCGCAAATGTAGGACCCTGTTAGGCAGTTGTCAGACAGGGAATCATACTCTTTGATAAACCTCTATTTATAAGAAGGTTTTGTGTAGTTTTTTGCAGCTTGGAAAAAGACTTCTTAGTTCATATGGTTTTCTTCCTGTCTTTATATATTTGAAATATAGTGCAGAATATTCAAACCACACCAAACAATACCCAGCCCAAGCAAAAGGATACCCAGAAGTCTGTTTCTGATTTACTAGTTCAGCTTGATGGGGCTGCACCGCAGACCGATGTTTTGGTCGATTTTGACGAAACATTATTGTTGCGTAATTCTACAGAAGAATATCTAAATACGCTACAACCTAAGGCTGTTGGTGTCTTTTTTCTTAGTTTTCTGGATTTTTTAAAGCCTTGGAACTGGCTGCCAGGTCAGCTGAAGGGTGAAGTCTCCCGAGACTGGGTCCGTGTGTTATTAGCAACTATGTTATTCCCGTGGACGTTGTTGCTGTGGCCCTGGCGTGCTAAAAAACTCGCCCAGACTCAACAGAATCAGACATTGGTAAATGCCTTCGGTAGCAATCCTAATTTAAATGTTCTAGTTGCTACTGATGGCTTTCGCCCGATTGTGGCTCCTATTTTGCGTCATATACCCATAGCAGCAGAACTTCATACCTGTCGATTATGGTTAGGTGGTTTTGACCGTATCAAGGGCAAAGCTAATCGCTTAAATGAAACATTAGGCAATAAGAGGGTGGCCGACTCCATCGTGATCACGGATTCTAATAACGATATTGAGTTGCTGCAGGCCGCCAGTTACCCATACCTCCTCCAATGGCCAGACGCTAAGTATATTCAGGCTATGACGGCAACCTATGCCCCCTTGCTCTATACCAGCAAATTTAAACATAGTCCGACTTACTTACTGCATGGCATCCTGATGGATCAGTGGCTAATATTAGTGCTGGCCTGCAGTTGGATTTCACCTCAGCCAATTTTACATGGGGTGGGATTATTATTTTTAGTCATATCGTTCTGGTGTATTTATGAGCTTGGCTACTATGAAAACGATTATGTTGCCAAGCATTATGAAAAAAATCCTAAACTTAAGGAAACTGAGCTAGCTCGTCCAGAAGCTCCTTTAATTCAACCATGGGTTTGGGCTGCTTTATTTGCAGCACCAGGGTTGTTTCTACTCCGCTGGGCAACCATGCCAGAACTAGATTTTACGATCAGTACTGAACTGTTGAAAGATACAGCATGGTTGGGGCTGCGCTGGGCTATCGTATTACTAATAACGCGTCTGGTTTATTCGGCATTTAACTATATTGATAAACGCTCTCGCGTTTGGCCCTATCTGTTGCTGCAGTACAGTCGTTTACCAGCGTTTGCCGTCTTGACTGCGGTTAGTCCAGCAGGGGGAGTGCTTTTATCTGCTCAAACTCTCATCAGCTGGATTCGTTACTTGATATATCGCTATCAAGGAAAGATGCATGAGGTTCCCCATGCCATATTGCGGTTGGTGACTATCAGTTTTTTAATTGCGATGCTGGCAGTTACGAATGGAGTTTCATCGATATTGACCTGGCAAATGGCGGTAATCCTTGGGTTCTGCCTGGTAAGATCACTGAGCACACTACCTGAATTAATTCGTCAGGTGAAACTGGTCACTGATGATGATTGGAGTGACTCCTGATCATTAAAGCAGTAATTTTGTGATTCGCTATTAAGCGCTCTTCGATTTTCATAGCATCTGAAACCACTGATGTAACAACAATATTCGAATCCGAACTATTTATAGAACGGGTTTTAAGTGATTGCCTGAATTACTTGAATTCAGGCAATTTTTTTGTAAGGGATTTTTGGGGAACAATTTAAACCGGGAAATTTCGGTGAGGTGGGAATCTAGAATATAGGAGCTAGAAGCATTGCCCCCTCCTTCTGACTAGCACTAGTTATCCCACATCCGAATTCATTGCGTCCGATTCAAAATAGACAACCTGGTAGGGGCGGTGCCTTGTGCCTGCCCTGCCATATTGGGTGCAGGCAACCAGGATTTCACATCAGAAGGATAGAGCAAAAAAGTAGCTATTGATACTTAAAAGTACCCCCAAGGGTACTGCTAGGAAAAAATCTGTCTTTTATATTGAGTGGTGCACAAGAAAGATATATCGATATATCCCTCATTAGACAACGCTACCTAAGTGACAAGCATTGAACTACGCCCTTTGGGTCGTAGGAGTTCTGTTTGCCAATAAGAACTTTTTATCAGGCAGTCCCTTAGGTGAAGGCTGGAATCTAAAAGGAGCTATTTATGCCTGCATCGTTTATTTCTAAAACTATTTACGTGTGCGATTGTGGCCCCGCTTGCAAATGTGGCTACAGTGCATCAATGCCATCTAACTGTGGTTGCGGTTCACCCGCAGTACAGCGACGTGTGCTTGCCGAAGATGCTGACAACATTTATGTCAGTGAAACTGGTGAAGCTGGCAAAGCCTATGATGCTGTTGGAGAAAACCCATTTACAAGTCCCGACGGAAAGCCATTGCAGAGACTTCCCAAAGACAAATATATAACCTCTATGGCTGATCGGATGGGTGAGCTCACAAGCCGTGCTCAGGAAAAAATTGGAAATCTCTCTCAAGAGATTTCACCCAACTATCGTAGTGAAGATATTGAACAGCACGACGACCATCACCAATCTGGCAATATGTCGGTGCGTCGAGCTAATCATAGGGGTAAAGAAATTGTCGTTAAAACCTATTATGAAGTCACTATAGACGGCGAACTCTTTGAAAATCATTTAATGGTAGACGATAGGGGACGGGTCCACTGCCATGGCCTCCCCAACTACGCCTATCCATCCATGATGGACTTGCTCAAACGCCTGATCGATGCTGATTTAGAGCTATCAGGTGAGCGGCCCAGCAGCAATAACAATACTGATCACAACACTGACCACCACCATGGAGGACACCACTAATGACAGGCATTAGACGAAACGTTCTAACCGTGATGGACAGCTTCCTCGACGCTTGTGTGGCGTTGGATGAAGCTGACTCGGGAGTCACCACAGACCAGGTACGACAGGTGCTCGCTAATGTAGCACCTAACATGCAGGTCCTTGGCGATGGCCGTTTGAGCTATTGGGATTTGTTTGTATTGTGGCATTCTGTCGCCATGGCTCTACCCATCGGTGGGGGTGGCCGTAATGCTGCCCACAGTGGTCCTATTTTCTTACCCTGGCATCGGCATTTTATGATCTTGCTAGAACAATGGATGCAGATTGTTCTCGATGATGATGATTTTGGTTTGCCCTATTGGGACTGGGCCGCCGACGGTGATCTGCCAGCCAGTGAACAACGTAATACACCGCTTTGGGGAACCAATGGCATTGGCAATACTAGCGGGTCGGTGACAGCGGGTCCCTGTGGCCGCATGCGGGTGAGACTCATGCAATCGCCTATTAGTGAGAACACTATTACCATTGTTGACCGTCCTCTACGTCGTTCTGTCGGTGAGGAAACGATTCCTCAGTTTCAGGTGCTCCCAAACCGTGCGGCTGTAAGGGTAGCGATGGAGCAAGACAGCTATGACACAGCTCCCTGGGATGCGGATACCCGCAGCCATCGCGGTATTCTCGAAGGCTGGGAACCTTCCACCCCCGATCGTGTGGTTGACCTGCATAACCTGGTCCATGTGTGGATTGGGGGTGACATGGGTCCGGCGACATCTCCCAACGATCCTGTCTTTTTCCTCAACCATTGTAATGTTGATCGCATTTGGGAGGCGTGGATGGTTCAAAATGGCCGAAACTATAGCCCATCAACGTTTCAGGGTCCCCAGGGACATCGATTAGATAGCGCCATGTTCACACTGTTGGGCGATGTACGCACCCCAGCTGATGTGCTTGATCCGTCTGAGTGGTACAGCTATGACTCTCTCGTTGTTTCATAGCCTGTTACCCTCGAACACATTTTGAATACTTTTCACATTCACTTTCAATTCCATACTCATAGAGAACAGATATGAAAATCTTACAGGTTACTCAAGTTACGGTCATCAAACACAGTGAATCACCTTTACAGTTGAGTATTCAAGTATCGGGATTGACAGCCACCTCTGGTTGGCAAAATCCACGACTGGATAATTCTGCTGATCCAAATCCTAAAGATGCGGTGTTGGAATTTAGTTTTGATGCGGATAGGCCGACGGGCACTGTTTTGCAGGTTTTAACTCCAATTTCTGCGTCAGTGGAGGTCACTCCAAGCAATGGAGCCGATGCTGTGATTGTGTCAGCTCGAACTAATAGCATTACTGTCCACGCCTCTGAATTTATAACCTCGGTGCCGACGCCTCCAACCACCCTGGCAATCGGTGAAGACAAGCTCCCCATAACCACCCTGGCCATTGGAGAAGAAGATCCCATGGTCTCCACCCGTGCGTTGGGTGAGGAGGGGCCGCCGGTAACCACACAGGCTCTAGGAGAAGAAGGTCCGTTCCCATCTACCCGTGCGTTGGGAGAAGAAGGTCCACCGGTCAGTACGCAGGCATTGGGAGAAGAAGGTCCGTTTCCCTCTACCCGTGCGTTGGGTGAGGAGGGGCCACCGGTCAGTACGCAAGCTCTGGGCGAAGAAGGGCCGTCTACCCGTGCGTTGGGTGAAGAAAATCCACCGATAACTACCCTGGCGATTGGGGAAGAAGATCCGATGACCGATCCGCGAGTTGACGATCCATCAGGTTGGGGTGGCCCATTTGGTCGCTATTAATGGCAACACCGATGGCTGGTTCACTATTAGTTGCTGGGGGGGCGTTGGATCCGAATCTGACGCGGTTAGCCAATGCTGCCGAAGCTATGGGCATCGGAGTTTGCGACATTCGTCAAGGACCGAAGCAAAGTCCAGCGTTTTCCTGGCAACTGGCGGCTCAAACCCCAACCTTTAAAGATCAACCGTTGAGTCCAGCGGGTGCCTTCATTCGCTACGATGTTTTTGACGATCCGCGCCCGGAGGTATCCCAACGGTCGGCGGGTTGGTATCAGGCGCTGTATGGATGGTTACTGTCTCAGCGGGATATTCACCTGTTTAATCGAGACCAGGTTCCCGCTGTGGGTAATAAGCCTGCCATACTGAAATTAGCGCAGCAGCTGGGGTTATCGATTCCCTGGACCTGTGTCACCAATGAAGAATCTCGATTGAGGCAGCTGGATGCTGGGGATGCGATCGCAAAACCTGTTGCAGGTGGAGACTATTGTTATCCCTTAGAGCAACTCATGCGCTCTGTTGAGTTCCAGAATGGATGCGCCGCCACACCCGCCATCGTCCAAAACAAACTCGTGGCTCCTGAAATTCGGATCTACATTATCGGGAATCATGCATTTGCCTTTGAAGTTCGCAGTCACTCCCTGGACTATCGCATCAAACAAGATGCGGAACTGTTGCTACTTGAAACAGTTCCACCCGAAGTAGATCAGTTAAAAGCCCTGATGACGGCCCTAAAGATGAACTTTGGTGCCGCAGATTTCAAAACGGATCCTAAAACACAACAGCTTGTGTTTTTAGAACTTAACAGTTCACCCATGTTTGCTCGCTTTGACCAAATATCCAATGGAGCCTTGTGCAAAGCAATGGTGCAAGAATTGGTGAATAAAACTTGATTCAAACCCTACTACCCGACCATACCTGGAATTTTATTTTGTGTAGTCCCTTAGAGGAACTAAAGCGTTGCTAAAAACGGTTTTGCCATAAAGTATCCGGCAATCGACTTGGCATCTACTCCTTCACCACCTGAAACAGCGTTTTCAAACTCTTCTGGTGTCATTAAAACAACTTCAATATCTTCGTCTTCGTCTTGTTCTGGTGCCGTTTCTAGCTTCTCTAAGTCACTGGCTAAGAATGCAAAAATGTACTCGTCAGAGTACCCTGGTGCTAACGGAAACTTGCCGAGATTTTTCCACTCTTTAGCGCTGTAGCCAGTCTCTTCTTCAATCTCTCTTTGAATAGTTGTAAATGCATCTTCCTCGACTTCAATCGTGCCTGCGGGAAATTCTAACAGCCGTCCCTGTACGGCAAAACGATACTGTCGCACGAGTACTAGCTTGCCTTCGGGGGTAATGGGGACTGCCATTGCCCCCCCAGGATGACGAATGCATTCCCACTCACCTTCAACTTTGTTAGGCAGGCGCAGGCGATTGACTTCAAAGTCAAACTTGCGTCCGGCGTAGTATAGACACTTCTTTAGTAGCTGGGGAGGTTCTAACCCAAGAGTCATAGCATAAATGCGGTGAGGTAACGGGATTAGAGTACACTGCTCAAGCCACCAACGGATATACTCCAGCCGTATCCACCTGCTTTAGCATTTCTTCTACCGTTTGCTGACTCACCGGATGCTGCCAATCTGCAGCAATCTCGGCTAATGGTACCAGCACAAAGGCCCGTTCATGCATTCTCGGATGAGGTAACGACAGACTAGGTGTATCCATTACCCGGTCGCCGTAGAGTAATAAGTCTAAATCCAGTGTACGAGGGCCCCAACGCTCACGACGAATGCGGCCAAACCTTGCTTCAGTTTCCAACAGATTGTGCAATACTTGCTCGGGAGATAGGACGCTATGGAAAACAGCGCAGACATTTATATAGTCCGGCTGAGGTGGTCCAACTGGGGCGGTTTTATAGAGTTGCGAACGCGTCCCCAATCGCATCCCATCTAGTTGATCAAGCTGTGCCATTGCCGCTTCAATTGTTTGCTCTGAGTTCCCCAAGTTACTCCCAAGGGCAATGGCACATGCCGTTTCCATACCGTTTTGATTGATTCAGTCACAAATCCAGATAAACCTGGGGACTATCAATCATAGCCGCTACTGACAGGGGATCAGCTGCGCTCAATCATAAGTTTGGCTGCAGTCTCGCAACGAGCTGAGCAGCGGTCATAGCACCCTCAATGCGATCAATCTCTTGACCATTCTTAAATAGCACCATCGTCGGCAGCGCATGGATTTGATGCTTCGAGGCCAGTGTTTCGTAGCGATCCGTGTCGATTTTCACAATTTGCAACTGGTCCTCTAGCTGATCCTTAACCTTCTTTAGCTCCCCTGCCATCAGCTGACAGGGGCCACACCATGTGGCATAAAAGTCTACCAGCGTAGGCTTATCAGCCCCCGCTAACATATCCTCAAAGCTAGAAAATTGTTGTTTAACAGCCATTGTCCTAAATCCAGGATGAGTTCAGCTTTTATGCTAAGCGAGCCCCATAGAATTGGCCGTAGTTTAAGCAAATCCTTCGCATTTTCCTAAGGATTTGCAAAGGAGGATCGAATAATTGATCCCCACCCCCCAAAAATAATAGAGTGATCGAGCTGTCAACCATTTCCCCCTTACCATGACTGGAGCAATGCAAGATCAGGTCGCTATCATTACCGGTTCATCCCGTGGTATAGGTAAAGCAGCTGCCCTCGCCCTCGCCGCTGAAGGGGCGAGCGTCGTGGTGAACTATGCACGCTCCAGTGCTGCTGCGGATGAGGTGGTCGCTGAAATCACTGCTGCAGGTGGCAGCGCCATTGCCCTCCAGGCCGATGTTTCCCAGGAAGACCAGGTGGAGGCGCTCATTAAAGCCACCAAGGATAAGTTTGGCCGCATTGACGTGTTGGTGAATAATGCGGGCATCACCCGCGACACCTTGCTATTGCGGATGAAACCCGCTGATTGGCAGGCCGTGATCGACCTGAATTTAACCGGCGTTTTTCTCTGCACTCGCGCCGTTGCGAAGATTATGCTCAAGCAGCGTTCCGGTCGCATCATTAACATTTCTTCTGTAGCCGGACTCATGGGTAACCCCGGTCAGGCTAACTACAGTGCTGCTAAAGCAGGCGTAATCGGCTTTACTAAGACCGTCGCTAAGGAAATGGCAGGTCGCAATGTTACCGTCAATGCCGTTGCCCCTGGTTTTATTGAGACCGATATGACCAACGAGCTGCCCAATACTGAAGAAATTTTAAAATATATTCCTCTGGGTCGCTATGGTCAGGTGAGTGAAGTGGCGGGTTTGATTCGTTTCCTAGCGGTGGATCCAGCGGCGGCTTACATTACCGGACAGGTCATGAATGTCGATGGCGGCATGGTGATGTAATATCAATTCACTTTTTTGCAGGAGTGTTGCATGCAACACTCCTGCAAAATGCAACGCCCCTACATGGGGGCCTTCATTCCATTCTTTGCCAACGCTGTTTGTACCGCTGCCTGTTGATCTCGGTGGGTCATCCAACGATGGTAAGTGCGGTTGTGCACCTGCACTGAGTGACCCATCATTCTGGCGGCGACGGCATCGGGCAGGCCCATTAATATAGTGCGAACGGCCCAGGCATGCCGCAGGTCGTAGGGAGAAAACGGAATCTTATAGCGGCGAAACTGGGTGGTCACCTGCTGACCCACGCGCTGTAGCGTAGTGGAGCTTAAGTCAGCATTTACCTTAGGTAGTTCGCCACGAGGCAAGTCAAACCGGTCGACCCATTCTGGATAGAAGGGCCACACTTCATGGCGACCAGTTTTGGTAGTTTCACGAACAATAATTTCGGGACCGGGGGTCCGGTCACAGAAGAATACTTCGTGGTTGCGCAATCCATAGGTGGCCATCATGCCGTAGACATATCGCCAACGAGGATTCTTCAGACTGTCATAGACTTCAACGATTTGCTCGTCGGAGGGCAGATCCCTCAGCTGGGTCTGGCTGTTACCGTAGTTACCCCAAAAGGATTTGAGGTCTGTGGGTAATTCCAGATTTAGAAATTCGGCCAGGGTCGCCAGGGCCGTACAGCAGATCTGGCGGCTGCGGGAATTAGCCGTCGTGCTTTGCACCGTGGCGTAGATGGCTTCGGGTAGGCTCAGAGTGCTATGGCGTTCAGCGGTGGTATGGAGCTTGCGTAAATAGGGAACATAGGCTTTTTCCCAAGTGGTTTGCAGGGACGCAGTTCCAGCATCAGAAGAACGTGTTGCAAAGAAATGCTGCTCAAATGCATCAATCTGAGCCGATAAATCAGCGCCTGCCATCCGTAGGCCAGCTACAGGGCCAAGGTAGTCACGCCAGTCGAAAGTATTTTGCAATAGTTGGGCAGCGATGATTTTGGCTGTTTGTTCACACTGCTTTAAGCCTGCTTTGGTGGCAGGTAGTTTAAGAGGCACCCGCTGCTGATAGGGACGCAGTTTCGGGCTGCCAGGGCGTGGAGGCAGAGTACCGCGCAAATTGAGTCGTTCCCCTCGACGTTCAATTTGTAAACCCAGCTTGGCAGCTTTCAAGCGCTGATTGACCTGGGTTAACGGTTTATCTAACGGATGCAATATAGATGACTCGGCCATACTAAATGCAAATTTTTCTCAATTCGATCAATCTGGTATGCCTATGGGATAAGTTAGTTGTTACGATAAGTCAAGATGATTAAAACTTCGTTTAAAAGGTAAGCACACTGTCATGGGTCGTACTGGAGTCCTATTGCTAAATCTTGGTGGGCCTGAACAGTTAGAGGATGTCCGTCCCTTTCTGTTCAATCTATTTGCCGACCCAGAAATTATTCGACTTCCTGTTCCATGGTTGCAGAAGCCATTGGCCTGGCTAATCTCCACAAGCCGTGCCAGCAAATCCCAGGAAAATTATAAGGAAATCGGCGGCGGCTCTCCCTTACGACGCATTACTGAAGATCAAGCTGCAGCGCTCAAAGAGTACCTGAAAAATCTGGGGCGCGATGTGAAAATTTACATCGGTATGCGCTATTGGTATCCCTTTACTGAAGAAGCTGTAGCCCAGATAAAACAAGACGGCATTGAAGAGCTTGTTGTTCTCCCTTTGTATCCCCAGTTTTCTATTAGTACCAGTGGTTCTAGCTTTCGTTTGCTAGATAAGCTTTGGCAGGATGATCCCGCCCTTCAAAAAATTGATTACACGCTGATTCCGTCTTGGTATAGCAGTCCAGGATATGTGCGGGCTATGGCGGACCTGATTAATCAAACCATCGATCAGCTGCCTAATCCAGCGCGCGCGCATATTTTCTTTAGTGCCCACGGTGTGCCGGTCAGCTATGTTGAAGAGGCAGGCGATCCCTATCAGCGTGAGATGGAGCACTGTGTTGATTTGATTATCAAAGCAGTTAATCGCTCCAACGACTTTACCTTGGCCTATCAAAGTCGGGTGGGTCCAGTGGAGTGGCTCCAACCCTACACTGAAGATGCCATTAAGGATCTAGCGGAAAAGGGTATTGAAGACCTTGTGGTTGTCCCCATCAGCTTTGTATCTGAGCACATTGAGACACTGCAGGAAATCGATATTGAGTACCGTGAGTTGGCAGAGGAGTCGGGAATTAAGGGATTCCATCGAGTTCCTGCCCTCAACACGTATCCCGTATTTATTGAAGATATGGGGAACATGGTGGTAAATGCGCTGGAATCTCCTCGTAAGTTATTTGCCGATGCTGCCCAACTTCAAAAGGAAGTACGCATTTATCCTCAATACAAGTCTGCTTGGGGGCTGACGCCCTTTGCCGAAGTATGGAACGGCCGCTTAGCAATGGTGGGCTTTTTGGCACTACTCTTGGAGATGGTCAGCGGCCACGGCCCCTTGCACATCGCTGGACTGATGTAGCAGTTGGATTTATTCGATTGATTTAACTATTCAAAAGCAAATGGGATGAAAGTATTTGCATTCCTCTCATTTGCTTTATCGTATTTTCTGCCACTGTCGCCAGGCTACCGAACTCCGAATAGCAATCCACAGTAGAAACAGGGCGATTAAGCCCCCTTGTTCAGGTGCGTCGAAGGCAAAAAATACTAGACAAATACAGAGGGCATCCTCTAGAAACATGGCCCATACAGGTGGACTGTTAAAGCGATACAGCCAACCCACTTGAACCATTTGAATAACCAGGGCAAGGGCACCACCCGTGATGGCTAACAGAGCCAGTAACCAGCTGTTGGAGATATCGGCTAGCCGCGCGATCGCAATCCCGGCAATCGTGCCAACAAACGGGCTGATAAATAGCTCTGCACTCTGCAAAAACCGCCGACTGACACGATCCTTAGAAATCGTTAATTCTATCAATGACCAAATGACTAAAACGCTCACCACAAAAATCTGTGGAATATTGGCCAAGATGGGCACTGTTGACCACAGCTGTTCACCTGAGAACAGACCAATGAGCAACAACGGCAGCGCAAGGCGTAGACCGGTAGCTGCTGAAATTGAAAGCACCGCAAGCAATTCTGGAAGGATCACCTTTTATGTCAATGAAGTGAGGGGGATCAAATGTAAAACAAACAATGGTGACGCAGCTGGGCAACTAGGTGCACAAACTTGAAGGATACGCAAAGGCAAATTTGGCTCTGTTGACTTAACCTATAGCTAGTAGGCTGCCCAAATCTTGAGTTCATGCCATCTCGACATTTATCATCTGATCGTCCATTACTATCTGAACTAAAATCTGCAACTACAGCGCGATTCCAACTGTTAGGATTTGTGTTGGTAGTGCTCTGGTCTATTGAAATTATAGACTTTTTAATCTTTGGGGGCCGTCTTGATCGATACGGTATTCGGCCCCGCTCCCTCGATGGTCTGTGGGGAATTCTTTTTGCTCCCTTGCTCCACGGTGGGTTTAAGCATTTAATTGCCAATACGGTACCGCTGCTCACCCTCAGCTGGTGGGTGATGATGCGCTCCATTGGTACCTGGCTGATGGCAACGGTGATAATTACATTTCTGGGAGGCGCAGGCACCTGGCTGTTAGCCAGGGGTGGTTCCATCCACATTGGAGCCAGCGGTCTGGTATTTGGATATTTAGGCTTTTTGCTGGGTCGGGGTTTTTACGAACGGACTACGGGTGCGATCACAATTGCCTTTTTTGTCCTAATTACCTACGGCACTATGTTTTGGGGAGTGTTTCCTACCCAGCCGGGCATTTCTTGGGAAAGTCATCTTTTTGGGATAGTCAGCGGCATTATTGCTGCCTACTGGCTAACATCTAAACCCGACATCACATCCGACAAATAGCTAGAGGTTGCTTCTACAGCAGCAATTGTATTTTCATACAGCATCCGGGTCGGTCCCATCACACCTACACTGCCCAAGGGTGTAGAGTCACGGTGGTAGGTCGCCGAAATCAACGCACAGCCCTGCATTGGCTCTAAAGGGTTTTCTTCCCCAATCCAAATTTTGAGCGGGTAGCCATTATCGGAACAAATCAAGGGCCACAGCTGTTCTCGGCCCTCTGCCAGCAGCGCCACCAGATTACGCAACTGACTTTGTTCTGCAAACTCAGGCTGGCTTAGAACATCTGCCACGCCAGTTACTAAGATATGGGTTTGGGGTTGGCGCTTACGCTGTGCTAAATCATCAATCGCCTGATACAGAGCCAATACTCGGTGCTCCGCTGTCTTGACCTCATCCCAATCTAAACTAGAGATTTCAGACAGAGGCTGCCCCCGCAGTTGCGTAGTTAAAAAGTTAGACAAGATTTGCAATTCTCGCTCGATCGCCCCCTGGTCTTGGGAGGTACTTGTACCTGTTGTTCCCCTGGGCAATTGCACTAGTATCGACTCAGTGCCATAGCTATCTAGCACCACCACTAAAAGCACCTGATCAACATCTACCGGCAACAGCTGTAAATGTTTAACCACCATGTTTTCTAACCGAGGCATGGTGACTAAAGCAATGTAGCCACTCAGGTGGGCCAAAATTTGAGCCGCTTCCTGAAGTAGCGCTTCAACACTCCATCCTTGCCAGTTCAAGTTTTGGGTCAATAATCGATCAATCCGCTGTGCCGTCGGTTTGGACGGCTCGATCAACTCATCTACGTAGAGCCGATATCCTGAATCCGAGGGTACCCGTCCCGCTGAGGTATGGGGCTGATATAAAAAACCTGAGCGCTCCAACGCCCCCATGACATTGCGAATGGTGGCGGGACTAACATTGAGGTCAAAGGCTTCCAATAATGACTTGGAACCTACGGGTTCTGCTGTCGATACATAGTGACGCACAGTTGCACGCATCACCTGTTGTTGACGAGGATTAAGGTTAATAGACTTATCAACAGCCATTAATATAAAAAATACGGTCAGTCGGCTCAGGCGCTAGCTCAACACATATCTAGCTCAAAACATATTAAGGGTTGATGCTTCACCATAACGCTTCATAAGATACTAAATCTCTTAATGAAAATCTTAGATTGTATATGCCGAAAAGTTTTTGAAGACTTTAAGTGTAACGATATTGTTACGATGTTGCCTACTTAGCTGTTATCCATGAGGTCTGTGGCCCCCTACACACTATGTTTGAAGTACTCATTTAGATTGAGATTCTCTGTGTTGTCAATCTGACGCATCATAGATCGGGTAATCAGCTTTCCTTGCTCTACTAGAACTTTGCCAGTCAAAGGATGTAGCAAATCCTGTGCCGCCCGCCGCCCAATCAGAGATTCAATGTCTTTAATGGAATTCACATACATCCCTGGAGGCAGCTCCACAACCACTCCATTGCCCATTACCCTAGCTTGACAGGCGAGACGAGAATTTCCCTGACAAGACGTAATGATGGCCAGGGTGCGTTGTTCTCGTCGACTAATGGGTGTGAGTGCTCCCATACCCTCATTGACATAGATATGGCAGGTAGCGCACATGCCTCGCCCACCGCACTCTTTGAGAACGCTTAGCTCCTGGTGTAATAAAACTGACAGCAGATTGCCGTTGGTTTCAACTGAGCTCTCCTGGGCAATAGGTTCTAAGCGGACTGTTTTGGTCATGGCCTATCCCCCAAACAACAACTGCCGATATGACTCGGGCAGTGTTTGCACAACTAATACATCGTAGTCTCGAATAATACGGGTGCATCGCTGATGAAACTGCTGGGTCCATAGGCGAATGTCCGCCAATTGTTCAGGGGATAGCTGTGGATTTAGATCTTTTGCACCGATGGTGCCATCAGCATCGACACAAAAGTTACGTAGCCAGCCAACCTCCTGTGGCATACGCCAATGGTTGGCTACTAGCTGTGTTCCTAAGTATCGAATTGTCTCCTGGCTAAGACTATTCATGGCAGCTATGACATCTTCTAGACGAGCGGTTTGCAGCTGAGCTACGGGCATAGAAATAGGGTCGATAGCGTCAGCTTTGATGGCCTGTATGCTTTCTACCAAAGCTGGGTAATCGGCCTTTATAAACTGCATTAACTCACTGATGGCCTTGGAGTACTGACTGGCAAGTTGGCCTTCAATAAAGACCAGTAAAACCGCATCACTTTCGACTTTGTGCAATGCCACCTGATAAGGGCCAAACTGAAACTCACAAAATTCCAGAAAGGCTGGTGCGGTGCCAATAATTTGCTGAATGCCTTGTACCAGGAGAGGTTGCTGATCAGGGCCATTCCCTTGGGAAAAGCCAATACTGTGAGCGTGACCCAACGAGTCTTTTAAGGACATCAGGCTAAGGCCGATAATACCGGGCAAATTTAGAAAGTTTTGAATTAATTGGCACTGCATATAAGTAAGACTAGGACAGGGATAAACAGACCACAAGCTAGACTGTCCTCAAATAAACAATGGCGATCGTGGGGGCTCTCTCAAATATTTCATCACAAACGAATACTTAGTTAACGTTTTGAGTTATTCTCCGTTCATAAGGAATGATTAAACTACACATCATGTAGACTCTAACGTGCTAGCAAATTTGCTAGTTTATTCATCTGTTAGCAAAAGGGTTGCTTATCTTGCATTTTCTAATGAAAGATTGGTTTCCTATGGTTCCTCGCTAATCGTGCAACGGGTTTTGATTGAAATGCCCGCGTTGACACCCTAACCGTTATGTCTGACCTCCCGTTTACGTTAGATCAACTGCGCATCCTCAAGGCGATTGCGGCGGAGGGTAGTTTCAAGCGAGCTGCCGATAGCCTTTATGTATCTCAACCCGCCGTTAGTCTGCAGGTTCAAAATTTAGAAAGGCAGTTGGACGTCCCCTTGTTTGACCGTGGCGGTAGACGGGCTCAGCTAACAGAAGCGGGCTATTTGCTGTTGGAATATGGCGATCGCATTCTCAGTCTCTGTCAGGAAACCTGTCGTGCCATTGAGGACCTGCAGAAGCTTCAAGGCGGGACGTTGATTGTGGGAGCCAGCCAGACCACAGGTACCTACTTGCTGCCCAGGATGATTGGTCTATTTCGTCAGCGCTATCCTGATGTTGCGGTACAGCTGCATGTTCACTCCACCCGGCGCACGTCCTGGAGTGTTGGCAATGGCCAAATTGATCTCGCCATCATTGGTGGAGAAGTGCCACCAGAACTCCAGGATTCTCTGGAAATCATTCCCTACGCTGAAGACGAACTGGCCTTGATTATGCCGGTGTTCCATCCTTTGGCGAGCAGCCAGGCAATTCAACGCGAGGATCTCTACAAGTTAAAGTTTATCTCCCTTGATTCTCAGTCTACGATCCGTAAGGTGATTGATCAGGTGCTAACCCGCTGTGGCATTGAAACCAGGCGGTTACGCATCGAGATGGAACTTAACTCCATTGAAGCAATCAAAAATGCAGTTCAATCGGGGTTGGGTGTAGCCTTTGTATCTATTTCAGCGATTGAGAAAGAGTTACAGATGGGGGTGCTGCACCGGGCCAAGATTGATTCGGTTGTGGTCAATCGTACGCTGTCGGTTATTTTTAATCCCAACCGCTACCGTTCAACAGCTGCAGCCGCATTTACGAAAGAAATTTTGCCCCAGTTTACTAATCGGGAAATTGACTTTGACCATCGGCCAGATCGTAAGAAAAATGGAAGCAATCAGGCAGCTCCTACCAAGGCTGCTGCTAATGGAAAACCCGTGGATCAAAAAACTGTCGAAGAGGGCAGTTAGGCTACGGGTAGACATTTTTGGGCATTGTCAGTTGTTCTTAGGCGTTACCACTTAATGCGTCCTCACGTTGCTGTTCCATGCAATTACACTGCACCCGGCCCGGATGTTCTCGGCCCATTAATCCTCACCCCAATCTAAAGAATTCGATTCAGACAGCTTCTCAGCTGTTTTGTATTAACTGTGGCATGCCGCTGATTTTAAGGGGGCGCTATTTGCCTCAGCGACTTTTGGGTCAGGGTGGCTTTGGGACTGCTTTTTATGCGTGCGATCGCGATACCCCTACTCTGCGTCCCTGTGTTGTCAAATTATTTCAGCCCTCTGCCCAGCTCAATCAGCAACAACTAAAGATTGCCCAGCAGCTATTTGCCCGCGAAGCTGAAGTGCTTGAGCGTCTGGGTAACCAGCATCCCCAAATTCCCGATCTTTTTGCCTATTTCCCCATTGTGGTTAAGTCGCCCGCTTCAGGCAAAGATGAAGAATACTTTTATCTGGTCCAAGAATTTATCGATGGAGAAGATCTAGAACAAATTCTAGAACGACGCGGATCTCTACCAGAGGGAGCCGTTAAAGCGATCCTGATATCTATACTGCAAGTCCTGGAGTTCGTTCATAGTAACGGGGCTATTCACCGAGATATCAAACCATCCAACATTATGAAAACAGTTGATAATCAGCTGTATCTGTTGGACTTTGGAGCAGTCAAGCAAGTCACTGCAGCCGTATCCACAAAATCAACCGGCATATACACCACAGGGTATGCACCGCCAGAACAAGTCACCGGTGGTCAGGTATTTCCAGCCTCCGATCTCTATTCCCTAGCCGTGACCTGTATTGTTTTGCTGACTGGCAAAGAGACGACGGATTTATTTGATAGCTATAGCAACCGTTGGGTCTGGCAAACCCACGTCACCCTAAAAGACAGCAAACTAGAAGTTGTACTCGACAAGCTCCTCAGTCCGACTCCTCAAGATCGGTATGATAGTGCCCAGATCGCGTTGAATGCCTTAATATCCGGCACCAGGACATCGACGCCACCCATGTCTGCCCCGGTCGTTACTCCCCCAGCCCCTTTACCTGCAGTCCCCCCGGCTCCTTTACCCGCAACACCGCCTGCACCTTTGCCCAAGGTGGCACCCCCTCAACCACTGGCAAAGTCCTCATCAAGACCAGTCTCAGCTAGCCAGCCCCAAAAAGGCAGTTTGTTCCCCTGGCTGATGGGGCTAGCACTATTGGCCGCCACAGTTGCAGGAGGCGGCTGGCTGATCAACTGGCTGGTAAACGAAAATGAATTCTTTGGCCAGCCTCAGCTATCAGATATTAAGCCGGTCAAAGGTTTTCAGGATGTTGAAGTCCCCTTGGGGCAATTTACCTATGGCGGTAGCACCACTTGGGCCCCCATTCGAGGCATCATCGATCCCAAACTGCAGCAGGCTATTCCAGGATTGCAGCTAACGTATCAAGCTCCCATTAACCAGGCTCCGGGTTCATCCGCTGGAGTTCAGATGCTGCTCAAAGGAGAGTTAGATTTTGCCCAAACATCGCGTCCACTCACCACACAAGAAAAGCAACAGGCAACACAACAGGGCATTACCTTACAAGAGATTCCGGTAGCTATTGAAGGAGTCGCCGTTGTGATCCACCCAGAGCTATCTGTTTCAAATGTTAGTCAGGCACAGTTGCGGGACATCTACACTGGACAAATGAATAACTGGCAACAGCTGGGGGGACCTGACTTACCGGTTGTTCCTATTTCTCGGAGTGAAGTTGGCGGCACTGTTAAATTCTTTAGTCAGACTGTGCTGAAGGGCGCGGATCTAGCAGGCAACGTCCAACGCAGCGTCAATACTACTGAGGCCTTGCGACTAACTGCTAATACTCCCGGTGCCATTTACTTCGCCTCTGCATCAGAAGTTGTCGGTCAGTGCACAGTCAAACCCATCCCCATCGATCAGCAACCGCCCTATCAGTTCCCCTACATTGATTTACAGAACTGTCCTGCTCAGCGAAATCAACCTAACCTAAATGGATTTGCGTCAGGAGATTATCCCCTGACGCGTCAGATTTATATTGTTAGCAATGCTGATATCCCGATTGGACGCGCCTATGCAGAACTGCTTCTATCTGAGCAAGGCCAAGCCACTCTAAGTAAAGCTGGGTTTGCACAACTCAAATAATTTCTCTAGCCCAGTCGCACAAACCCTAAGCGGCACTGTCTTATACTTGCTGTTTTAGACTGGCACCAAAGGGAATACTGATAAGATTCTCCCCATGGCTTTGAATCAAACCACGCTGGCGTAACTTACCCATGAGGCGAGTTACAGTAACACGAGTTGAACCAATCGCACTACCGATTTGCGCATGGGTTAGCGGGAAGGGAAGATAGTAGCCATTTTCACAAGGCTCACCATACTCATCCACTAGCAGTGTCAAAAAGCCCAAAAGACGATCAATCGTACGACGCTGTCCTAAAGTACTCAGCCAAAGCAGCTTACGCTGATGCTGACGGCGAAATGCATCTAGTACTTCACGACGGAAGTGGGGCCATGTATCCAAATCATTCCAGTAAAGCCAGACAATCGTAGTCTGATCTACATGGGAAAAACTCTGTAGGGTAAACGGCGGCTGTGCCACAATTTCAAACGGCTGACCAGCCCCAACAAATCCTAAAAAGGCCTCTTCGGCTGCCACCAAAGGGACTCTTGCAGAGGAACTCTTTTGCTGCTTTAGGGTAGCGCTGACCTGAGCACTTCCCACCAAACGTACAGCTCCTTGCTGCACTAGATAAAGCAATCCCGGACGCGTTGGGATGCGCTCGTCCTTACTAAAAGTACGGCATCGATAGTGCTCCTGGGCCCAATCAAGAATACGTTGCCATACATGAAATGGCCGAGCGTCATCTGATGGGATAGATGAGGACATGGGAAAGGTACTGGAAGTTGTCGATAATTCAGATAGTGTCATTTACCTAGTGTCAAGCCATAGAGTTTCTAGCAAAAAACAGCCCGGAAAGCTTTCGATTTAAGAAAACTCCCAGCTATCGATACGCCCTGAAAGCAATCACTTATGAGAATTAAAAAAAATATCTTAAAAACCCATGTCAAACGCCGAGGAAATGCTGTATTTGTCAACCGTAAAACCACGATCAGTATACGAAACAAATACATCAAGTACATTAATACAAACGACCGATCCGATTGGCATCCCGAAACTGGCTTCTTTATATTTACTTCAGCTTTTTTAAGGAGATGGTTGAAATCCAACATCTAATCAGTGATCAGGCAAAAAAAGGGGTACAGAGCAAGCTCCGTACGTTTACCCAGTTAATACAAATATGACATGGTTTCGTTGAAACGGACATTACTGTCTGAAATAGCTTCCACGATTGAAGTTCTTAATCACATCAATCACGATGTATCTAAGTCAAACCTTCACAGTCCACTTAGATATTCAGCCGTTTTATTAAGCATCGGTAAAACCACACAGATTTGTCATCAGAATATTCCCTTAAAAAAAGTTCACTGCGAAGGAAGAATTATCTACGCCTCTGCAATCCCACGGAAGCTAGAAAAAATCTGGCAGCAGCCTGCGGATGAAATTGCATCCCTATTTTTGTCGGTATTGCAAGCTAAAGAAATGCAATCTGTCTGGGCAAGTGTACGCAAAAATAACGATGGCTGGATAGAGTTTGATATCTCTCAGCACGGAATTGAACAATGGCGACAGCAGCTTACCCAACAGATATTCCCCCTCAGGGAAAATATCCCATCTTGGCCGATGGAGGCAGCACAGCTCTGGCAGCTACAGTCTGGGTATGAGCTGTGCTGCCGATGGCAAGCCTGTCATCACCAGGTTGGGATATCACAGATGGAGTCAGAACATCTATCCTCAGCTGTATTCCGAATGTCTTTTCTGCCTTTACGGCGACTTATTCACTGTCTTTTAAGTATTTGTGATGGCTGGGATGAGGCTTCGCTTCCTTACCTGTTGCAGCAGACGCATCAGCTGATAGCGGCATTAGAATGCTGTGCAAGTGAAACCAGACCATCTGCATCAGAAGCTGGGGACGTCAGCCGTTGGCTAGCATCCACTCAGATTGTATTGAAACAGCTGCTAGAAGGCAGGTTAGGCAATGAGATTGCAGAGCAGTTTTGAGTTTTTAGCCATGAAAATTTTGAGCGGGGGTGACAAAAGCCGCAACATGCCTTAAACTTGCAATTGTGTGTGAGGAGCGAACCAGTAAGGGTACCGAGACGAAACACGGCCAGTCGTCGGTACTCTTTCTGTTTTTAAATTTTCGGTGTACGCGCATTTCGGTGTACGCGCAACTCCTAGGCTAATGTTTTTCTAGCTAATGGAAAACTTCCACTTCAAGTAGATTTCCTAAGCAACTGAAACTTTTGTCATTGCTTACCTGGTTATGGGTTAAGAAACGCACTTATATTGAACTCAGTAGTCAGTGGACCGATCCATCTTCTGGATCAGCTGTAGCAAACTTTCTGAGTGGTTTAAAATTCTTGGAACCAAACTGCTCTGGTTTGAGTTTGGATTACGCCATGACATTTTGGTTAGCCAGATTAGTAGCCAGATAAACCCTTGGGAGCGTTGGGTTTCACCTGGTCAGCCTGATGAAGCAATTGGGGCATGCCATCAGGCTCCGCTAGGCCTATTTTTATTTACTGGAGCTACGATCTAAGATCAGTAAATTTTTTATTTTTCTTATAGGGTTTGCTTACCCAGATGGGGAAAATCTTGGACTAACTGAAGCAACTTCTGTTGCGACCGGTTTTGATGATACTTGCTGTGCTATGGTCCCTTGGCGGATAGAAAACGTCACTGCATATGCTCAATTGGTTGATAGTTAACCCATGGTCATAGACGCTGGGCAACAACGGCAAACATGTTATCGCCTGTTGCTCATGATGCTGTGGGCTAATCTGGTGATTTTGACCATCGAGGTAACGGCGGGTTGGGCAAGTCAATCGATTGGTTTATTGGCAGAAGCCCTCCACACCCTGATTGATATTTTTAGTACAGCCCTCAGTTTGATTGCTGTAGCTTCGCCTCAAAGGCCTTTAGGACGGGAAATCTGGGGGCATGGTCGTGGTGAAGTGGGCGGGGCACTAATCTTGGCCGCCATTTTGGGATTTTTTGGGGTGAGTATTTTGATGGTGGCTGTGGGCCAATTTGAAGCGGCTATGCAGCAAACCTCGGTGCCATTCCCTGTGGAAGTGACTGTGGCTCTGATGCAGCTTATGTCTGCTATGGTGGCGATTGCTCTAACCTTGGCACTGCTGGTGTCGTATCAGGGGCGGTACCTAAACAGTTTGGTTCTCAGGCTCACGACACAGCATGTGCTGGGGGATGGCTGGTTGAGTATGGTTATGCTGCTGAGTTTGGTGGGTATTTGGCGCGGACATACCTGGCTGGATCCGCTGATTGCGATCGCACTGGTTACCCTCACTCTCCACAGTTTCTGGCGTGTGCTCAATACTCAGCTGCCAATGTTGCTGAGGCCCACTGCCATTGCGCCCGAAGCCATTGCCCAGGTTGTCACCACAGTAGAAGGTGTCACCCGGTGTAATCGGATTCGCTCTCGGGGCATGGTGGGCCGCCAGGTATGGATCGAACTCTATCTAGCGGTTCATCCAGAATTTCTTGACATGGCCCGCACCATTGGTGAGCGGGTAGAAAACGCCCTGCGGCAGCACTATGGTCCGGTCAGTGCCCAGATTTGGGTAGAGCAGGACTATGCGTTGCGGAAATATTATTAAGCTTGTGTTTCGACTGCTTAATGTTTTCTGACTACTCTCCGTTAGCAATCTTGGTCGCATTTGTCAGCGCCACCAGATGACCTGCAAACTCTTCTATTGCCTGCTGATTATTGGTAGCAAACATACGGGCCATCATTGCGATCGCGGCTAATCGCTTTAGACGCTGATGGAAAGTTTGGAGGCTGGAGTCATCGGCTTGCAAGTCTGCACTTAGATCGTCAAGTTCAAGTAAGACATCTTCGCGCTGCTCTTTAGGAAAGGCTTGGGCTAGGTGCCGTAACCTGGCCAGACGATCTTGGACCGTCTGGGGTTCAGGCTGATTATCAGCGGCGTTGCTCATGATGGGAATTTAGAACTAATTAATTCCTATCATCTCAGGGGCTGTGACGTCCTAACGAGACAGGCACGGATCCCCTGGGTTAGTGGCGTAGGCGAGCAATCGACTGTCGGTAAAGTCAGCAATCGTAAATAGTGCCCCTTGCTGACGCAGTGTAGCGTCGCTATGGCTGGAGGTAACCCCAATAGTCGGAATGCCTGCGGCTGTTGCAGCCCGCACCCCAGTGGGGGAATCTTCAAACACAAGGACCTCATCTGGCAGTAGCCCCAGCTGTTCTAGGGCAGTTTGGTAAGGCAGTGGATCGGGTTTTCCCCTGGGCAAATCATCGGCAATGATCACTGGTTGAAACACATCCTTGAGCGCCAATGTCTGCAACATAAACTCTGCATTGGGACGGGGAGCATTGGTAACTAGACCAGTGGCATAGCCCTGCTGCTCAATGTGATGGAGAAAATCGGTTAGTCCTGGCATGCGCTGTAGTTGATTGGTGGCCATCTCCCGAAACTGGGCTTCCTTCGCCGCGCTAAAGGTCACTTCCTCCTCTACCGAAAACTGTGGTAAAAGGTCTTGCACAATATCGGGGTTGAGGCGACCACTGATGAAGCGATCATAGAATTCTTGGTCAACGGTCATCCCGTGGAGAGCTAGCAAGGCTTGCCAGACTTGAAAGTGAATTGGATCGGTATTGGCCAGGGTCCCGTCCAGGTCGAATAAAATCGCTTTTAGCATGGGGTGGCGTTTCTAAATGAAGTTATGCAACAACTTTTCGACCATAGCTTGGTTTGGCGCTCAGCAGCTGTGTTGTGGCTATCCTAAAGACCCATGCTACGATAGCGGCCTAAACAAAATAGCTGTCCAATGAAAAAACGGATTAAAGCTGATAAATTCAGCGTGGTGGTTGCGATCGCTACACTTACCCTAGTTGCTACAGTAGCCTTAGCGTCTCCAGCCTTTTCCTACCATCTCTTCATGGGCTAAGGCTGCTTCTATAACTTTGGAGAATTATTGCCCAGTGCGATCGCACAGAGTTCTGGCTTAAACCCAAAAATAGTACAATTAAACTATAGAGAGGCGAGAATTATTAACCTTATTGCATTGCAAATATTGATTCAGGGTCTAACCCAACAAGAAATCATCATGTTAAGTAGCTGCATAAATTTGCCATGTATGCGCTATATTTAGGTCGCTACTAAAGAAGGTGCCACTAGATATAGCGTTTTTATGGTTCAACAGCTGAGAGAAACTCAAGACACCCGTCGTCCATCGCGCATATCCATAGCCTCAGATGCCACATCCAGCAGCGTCTCCAAAGTGCTGCGTCATCCATTTTTACAGGCCCTTGAAGGCTCGCTACGGGTATTCACATCGGTTCATCGCAGCTTTTTTACCAATGTGATGGTGCAGGCTCTACGTTCTGCAGATCAAGGTATGGCGGTGTTGGTGGCTCAGTTTCTTAAAGGGGGCATCGATCAAGGTCCAGGTCATCTAACCCATATGGGGCAAAACCTGGACTGGGTACGCTGCGGTTATTCAGGCTGTGTCTTCGAAACTACAGACGATGCTCAAACAGCAGTTAGTGAGCTATGGACCTACGTAAAAGCAGTAGTTCAGGCAAATAAGTATGGCTTAGTTATGCTCGACGAGCTGAGTTTAGCGATTGACTACGGTTTGATTCCAGAGGCTGAAGTATTGGATTTGCTAGAGCAGCGTCCCGCCCAAATGGATATCATTCTGACAGGGCCAAAGATGCCCTATTCAATACTTTCGATGGCGGATCAAGTCACCGAATTTCGACGTGAATTTTTGCCCTAGATCGGGGAGCTTAAGCAGTAAGTCATTGATTGTGGGTGTATTCCTGATATGACAGATGCACCACAATTAAAATCAGCCGTAGGCGCATCCCTTATAAGTGCCCCATAGTCTTAATCAGTAAGTGGTGAGTCATAAACAAAATGATTAAAAATGATGCTTGGATCAACACCATGGCCAATGGGGGTATGATCACTCCCTTTGAGCCTAGTTTGGTGCGCCGCATGGACCTAAACGGTGTCAATATGCCGGTGATTAGCTACGGTCTATCGTCCTTTGGTTACGATATTCGGCTATCACCTACAGAATTTCGTATCTTTCGGCATATCCCAGGAACTGTCATTGACCCTAAGCATTTCAACCCAGAAAACCTGGAGCCTACCCAGCTGCGCACGGATGAAAATGGCAGCTATTTTATTTTGCCTGCCCACTCTTATGGCTTAGGAGTTGCCCTAGAGCGTTTAGCCATTCCCAATAACATCACCACTATTTGCATTGGCAAAAGCACCTATGCCCGCTGTGGCATTATTGCCAACCTCACTCCCGCAGAGGCTGGTTGGCGTGGCTATCTCACTCTGGAGTTTTCTAACTCCTCGAGTGCTGATTGTCGCATCTATGCCAATGAAGGAGTTGTCCAGCTTTTGTTTTTAGAAGGTGATCCCTGCCAGGTAAGTTACGAAACCCGTCAGGGCAAATACCAAGATCAGTCGGAAAGAGTTACTTTGGCCAGGGTTTAATTCATTGTAGTGCCGTTCCATGGAATGGCACTACAATGACCGCCGCCAATTAAACCAATTTTCAGCCAAGTCTCGCCGCCACTGCCCCTCACTCCAGCGATTGCTGCGCCATTGTTTAACTGCTTGATAGATGGCATCGTGCAATGTAGCTGGTTGAAAACCCGCTGTTGCCCACTGACTTAAAGTTTGAATATTAGGGCAACTACCCAGAGCTGCTATTAAAGTAGGTGCTCCATCCCCCATTAAATGGACACCCAGAAGCTGTTGTCCCAGAGTGATAAGTTTGCAAAAATTGGTCTCAGCAATATTTTCGGCCCTCTCAGGCAGACAAGAGGCCTGAAATATCTCCACGCCATAGCCATAGCGCCCTTTAGCTTGGCGTTCTGTTAGTCCCCAGCGACCAATGGGGGACAGTAGACGAATCGTGTAAAACACCTGTTCGTAGTACATGCTGTACCATTTTCCAAACAGTGCATTACGTAAGGCAATAGTTGTTTCTTGTTGGGTTAACTCAGGACGATTTTCTCCCCCCAAACTGCCACCACTAGCGTAAACCTGAGAGCAGCGGGTTTGCAGGTATCGATTCACCGTGACAGGAGTACTTGTAGGAAGCCCGATTTTTTTCAGTCCTAAGGTTCCCCAATCATAGGGTTGCGATACAGTTACCAACATATCTACATTGAGCTGCCTAGGCTCAATTTGGGTAACCCCCACGCCAGAGTAGTCTTTTAAGAAAACAACCTCTATCCCTAAACTCCTAAGCTGAGCCTCGCTAAGCCGCTGAATATCCCAATCTTCTGCCGGTAAAAGCTGTTGATCTAAAAGGACGAGTTTAACCTTCACCACACGGCTAAGAGCATAGGCCCATTCCACAGCTGAAGCTCCTTTCCCCATCACACCAATGCGCTCAGGAATTGAACCAAGCTGGACCAGTTGATGACATAGTAAACTGCTTTGGGCCATATTAAATGTTGATGTGCCGTAGCCATCGGTTAGTAAATAACGACTGGCCTTGAGGTAACGATTTGTTAGTTTCACGTCTAGTTTCTGAGTGAAACTAGCCGAATCTAGAATCACATCGATCCCTTGAGACCTCAGCACCGCTGGTGAAACGAGCGGATGTTCACATCGATAATGCACCCAATCACACAGAGTAGGCCATGGGAGCGGATCTGTGGTATCGCAAGAACTATAAAGAGCTTCCAGAAGGCACTGTGTGGCGTCAACAACACGCCAGTTGGGGGCAATCAAAATAACTCGAGCACCCTTCTGAGCAGCAGTACAGGCAGCAAGCCGACTGCTTAAACTGCCTCCCAAAATCGCTAAGTCATAATCTGTGCTGGAGTGCGCCATATTCCAGTCTTATTCCTACCAACTGTACTGGGGTTGAGATGAGGTACTACAAACTGGCCTGACTGATATAGTCAATGCTATAGCTCCAGATAAATTTATATATCTTTGTTATCTAAATAACTTTCTTATAGGAAAAATGCCCTCGCACATTAGGATATTCGAACATCAGATTAGCTTTGTAGCGTAGGGCTTTTAGGGATACTCATTGTCCTGACTCACCTCATAGAGGTTATAGGGGCTAGGCTGATAATAAAAAAAGTAACACTACGGCAACCCGTATCTTTAAGAGCGATCTACCAGGAAATACTCCTCAGAACACCCGCGATACTCGAGAGTCGTAGCGTCACTTGATTTGATTACGTTTGAGCTGATTACTTTTTAGCAACCATTTCCTTAAATAGCTTCCCGGCTGAAAAGGCAGGCACAGTGGTAGCTGGGATAACCATAGTGTCTCCAGTTTTGGGATTGCGCCCCTCACGCTCTTTACGATGTCGAGGCTCAAAAGACCCAAATCCAACCAGCGTTACCTTTTCACCACTAGAAACAGCTTCCATAATGGACTCAATTGCTGCAGAAATAACTGCATCAGCCTGTTTCTTCGTCACTGAGGCCTTTTCAGACACCTTGTCCACAAGTTCACCTTTATTCATCTTCGTCTCCTCGCAGATTAAAACCAATGAATGAACCATGCCCATGGTTGGACAAACCATTAAAGAACATGAGGAAAATCTCAACAGATCGCTGAAACCCCTGAGGCCCCATGTTTTCTCTGCCCTATTCTAAGGGTTACTTTAACAATATGGATCTATAAAACATTGAATTTATATGGATTTCAGCGATTTTTAGGAAAATTCATAGGATCCATCCGCGAGATATGTGTGCTGGCAAACAAAAAATCCTCTAAGAAGGCTCTCATAGAAAGCCCTTCAGAGGATCTTTAAATTGTTACAGAGGCTAACGAACGTTACTCATCTTCGCCAAGCAAATTCCGCACATCCTCACCGGGTGTATAACTATAGCCAAAGACACTTTCATCAGAGTCATCCAGAATCTGAGGCGTCAGTAAAACAATCAGCTCACGGCGTTCATCCTGATTGCTTGTGTCTCTAAATAAAGCACCAATTAGGGGTAAATCGCCAAGAATTGGAACCTTACTGACCGTGACACGATCGGTCTCTTGAATAATCCCTGATAGCAGTAAAGTCTGCCCATCTCGCACTCTAATTTGTCCTGAAGATAAGGCTCTTGTAGAAATTGGAGTCACTAGCCCTTGTCCCCCACCTAGATCAACATCAGCCAGCGGAGATGAAATACTTGGTGCTACAGTCAAATTCACAAATCCATTATCGTCAACGCGATCAATCAGTATTTGCAAAGTTAGGCCCACATCTTCAAAGTTAACAGTTCGAGTTTCCCGCGGAGGATCAGTATTGGTAAAGTCCACGGTAATGCTGCTGACAACTTGCTCCACCAGGGTTATAGCCGCATCTTGCCCTTCCTGCACAATCAGCGTGGGATCGGTAAGGATCTTGGCATGGCCATTTCGAACTTGGGCATTAATGTCCAAAATAAAGCTAGTAGGAAGGTTAAGTAGGTTTCTAATACCAAACTGAGCGTCACCATTATTAGAATCGAACCCAAAGTCTCCGGCTCTGAATGAGAGGCTAGTATCAAACTCTTCAATCGCACTCAGGTCAACATCAATCACCCTCACATTGACTGCCACCTGTCGACGGCGCAAGTCTAATTGGATAAGCTGAGAAGTGGCGATTTCTACCTGTCGCGGTGTGCCAACCAATGTCACTGAGCTAGTGCGCTCATCACCGATGACTTCTAAGCCCCTTAGCAGCGGTGCAGAATCCTGATAGTCAGCCCGCAAGATTTCAACATTGGTTTCTAGTTCAGTTCTTTCAATTTCTTCGATCTCACCAACATCGGTAGTCGCCACTACTTCAGTAATTTCTTGCTGATCGGTAAATGCACTCTCGGCCCCCATAAACACCAAGAAGTTAATGGCAGTAGCTACATCAACTTGATTCAGCCGAACACTCCGCACGGTTACATTGCGCGCAGCCTGAGGCAGTCGAGGACCAACAAATATGGTGCGACCTACCCGATTAGCTTCCAACCCGGAAATTCGCAGCACATAGTTAAACACGTTTTGCACTGGCTCATCTTCAATGTCCAGAGTTACCCGTGTTTGAGCCGCAGGAGCGCCTTCACTATCTCCACCTGCCTCGGTAAATGCAAGGTTGAGGCCAGCCGCACGGGCTAGTAAAGACAGTGCCTCACGAGCTGTTGCTTCCCGTAGTACCAAACGAGGCACCCGTTCAGCAGTACCCAGGTCGATCTCATCTAGACCTGCATCGACTTCAGATACAGCAATGTCTCCTACCGGTGGTGGAACGGCCTGAGGCAAAAATGGAGGGGCACTGTTCAGTGTAGGTGCCTCTACTGGATTACCATCAATAATCACTTCAGGATTAGGCACTAACACATCGGGTGTGTCTTCCTCTGGTGTCTCCGTATCGGGCGTCTCTACATCCGGTGTATCTGTTTCTGCCTGAGCAATATAGGCTGGCAGTAAAGTTTCATCGGTAACTGTCTCAATAGTTTCAGGAAGTTCACTGGGTTGAGATACTGCGTCAGGGCGCGTATCAAGACTAACCAGTAATCCTTGACCATCTACTTTTTGTAAATCAGCAACCGGAGCTTTATCATTGCCCTTGATTGTCAGTCGCACTGTGTTGTCATTCAGCGTCTCTAACTGAATTGACTCAATGGTAGGAGCAGGATTTTGCTTACCGTAACTCTTAGTTCGAGGCAAAGCTAACTGAGCATTGGTAATGTCAGCCTGCAAAGTATTGTCTCGATTGACCGCAAAGATTTGAGGAGTGTTGCCGCCCTTGGTCAAAAGCAACAGCTCCATACCTGTTTTAGTCTTGTTGAGCTCAACGTTTTGAATGGCTGTCACAGCAGCCTTAGCAGACTGAGCTGTGAGAACGCTCAAAGCTCCGCCAGCAATTAAACTTCCAAGTTTGAAAAAGCGTTTCACAGTTCACTCCTTAATCTTAGTTAGCGTACGTCAATGCCTAGGGAATGGAATATGGAAAATCGGACAGGGTCTTGGACTAATCAGGGTCATTTCTATTGCCCTTCAACAACTTCTCCTTCCGGTGCCGGAGGCGGGGCAATTTCAGGCGGCACACTGGGATCACCAGTTGGAATGAGGGCATCCACATTAAATGTGGAATTTATTCGTTGTTTTGGCCGTCCCACGACTTGTCCTTGACTGTTGAGAACGGTTTCCGTGACTGCTTCCGATGCGGTCAACGAGAAATTTCTTAATAAGAGCAATGGCTCTAAGCGTTCAACATTACTCAAGATCGACTGAGTCTGGGTAAAATCTCCAGCAAAATCAACATTATAGGTTTGACGCTTTAATTTCCCATTGACTGCTTCTCCCAAACTGCTATCTTGGACCACGACCTCACCACTAGGAACAAAGCTCTGTAGCTGTGCTTCCACCAGAATTGGCGGAATACCACGAGCTTTAATTTGATTACGCGCAGCCCCAATGGATGCATTGCTGTTCTTTACCCGCTGGTTGATATCCAGTAGCAGTGTGTCCATGGAGGACTCATCTGCAAATAATGAGTACACATTACGACGCTGTGTAAGTGCCAGTTCTCGCTCTTCTTCAAGCTTGGCAATTTCCTCTAGCCGCTGTTCTTGAGTGGCAAGCTGTTGTTCTTTTTCAGCGATGGCATTCCTAAGTGTTTGATTACTCTGACGCACAGGCTGGACAAACCGCTGGAACAGAAATATGGCTAAACCGATACCGGCTAGTGCAGCTAAGATACCTAAAACTCTAGGGGTTAGCTCAACGCCAAAGACAACAGGGTTTGACGGCTCGTCATACAGGTCATCGTCAGCTGGTATAAAGTCTCCGCTTAATGTCATTACTTGAGCACTCCTGTTTCTAAAAGGGCTTTTAACCGAGAGGAAAGACCTACGGATGCCTGTTGATTTTCAAGCTCCGCTAGCAAGCGATCAAACTGTTCGGTAGATACACTTTTGATATTCCCAGCGATGGTGTAATTCACTAGCTGAGTTGGCTCATCACGCTGAGCCTCGCCTGGACAACGCCCTAATACTTCGCCTCCCAGGGTAGACGTGTTCAACTTAACTGTTTCACTCTCTAAAAAAGGTGAATTTTTCAGAGTTAGAACAAAGTCATTGACATCATCAAAAGAGCAGGCTGTACCGTTGATGCTAATGCCCCCTGCTTCCGGAGGAATCGGCTCACCACCTGCGTCAGGTGGCACTGCTACACCTGGGGTTTGGTTAACCTGTGACAGCTGGGCGCGAGTGGGAATCCGATTTTGAATATCTTTCACAATGGCTGACCAAGGACGAATTTTAGTAAACACATTCGCTAAAGCTCGACTTTCAGCCCGGGCGGCCTCAGTTTCTGCTTTGATTTGATCAACCTGAGCTAGCTTTGCCTGGAGTTCAGTCAGCTGCGCATCTAGTTCGGCCTGACGTTTTTGTAGCGTGGATTCTTGATACTTAAGTAGACCGAAAAAACCGCCCACACCGGCTAGAGCCGCTACTAGAACACCAAGACCGATGGCGATAGGAGTACGATCAACAGATGACGACCTCACCACTGACGACGGTTGGGTCGCCAGTACAGGACGTTCTTCGCGGTCGTTTAGAAAGTTGATGTCAATGCTATACATGTCCTAAACCTCCCGCAGGCCCAAACCAAGAACTGTTGCTAACCCAGGACGCTGAGCCTCAGAAATCTCGTCGCCTACCTCTAGCGATAGGGACTCAATCGGGTCGATGGGGCTAGCCGGTAAACTTAAACGCTGAGCAAAAAACTCATCGAGCTGCCCAATGGCGCTGCCTGGTCCCGCCAGCAGCAGTTGGGCAACTTCCATGTCTTCTCCTTGGTTTAGGTAGAAGTCAATGGAGCGTCTTAACTCGTCGGAAAGCTCCCCTAATACCCTCAACATGGCTGCCGTACCTGGGTTCGTACCACCGGCCATTTGGGGAGCTCCCATACTGTCCATTGGTGTTGCCGGTACAGTCATGCCCTGCAGCAATTCCGTATTTCGGGTAGGGGGCAAATTCATGGCGCGGCTAAGGGCGCTTTGAATTTGGAATGTGCCGATGGGGACCGTCCGGGAAAAATGGGGAATGCCATCAACAACAATGGAGATTTCTGTGCTTTCGAACTGAATATCAACAATGGCAGCAGCCTCTTGGGGAGTAAACTGCCTTAGCTGTTCACGAATGGTACGAATCAGAGCAAAGCTACTGGTCTCAACCACGTCAAGGGCAAGTCCTGCCTGTTGAAACGTTTCCATATAGGCATCAGTGACTTCTTTTTTGACCGCCACTAACAACACCTGTACTTTTTCGATGCCATCTTCATCCACAAAGAACCCTAGCTTTTGATAATCGACATCAGCTTCTTCGCGAGGGAAGGGTAAGTATAGGCTAGCCTCCTGATTAAGAACCATCTCGCGCAGTTCGTTATCATCTAGCTCTGCAGGTACTGGAATGACCCGAGTGATCGCCCGACCAGGAACAGCCGTGGTAGCTCGTTTAACCCTGAGCTTACTCTCTGTTAAGGCAGACCTAATGGCTTCAGCCATAGCTGCCGTATCAATAATTTGACCCTCTTCAAAAATGCCTTCTGGAATCTCAGCAGAAGCAAGAGTTTCTAACTTTATCTTCTGCCCTTGTTTCCGCAGGCGGGCTATGTTGACCCGTTCGGGCGTGAGTTCAACACCAACGCCTGGGGCTTTTCTTGAAAATAGCGACTTTAAACTATTCACAGCGTTATCCGGTCACAGTGGTATCCGGTTGTGGAAGGCAATTTGAGCTAGGCGAAGCCTAACAACTTGAACTAGGCAGAGCGTAAAGTTTTGGTCTGTTTTTTTGCTAACGCATCGTACACAATTTGTGCGGGAATGGCTAGCTATCGCCAAAGAATACAGAGTTTGGTGTCAATGCTGCCCTAAAAAGCAAACAAAACGTACATTTTTGAATTTGAGATTTTTTCTGCCTTATGTAAGCCGAAAAATAAGGTCTAAGAAGAATACCTCCTCCACTGAATTGTTGGAACTGGGCAGCTTTTGCAGGCTCTTTGACTACTTTTGTTGCAGATTGTTAATCGCTTTCAAGAGCTAGTCGAATTCAGCCTTAAGTTTTAACATCAGCTTCCTATTACTTCCCTCCGATATTGGGAGTGGTTAAACTCCCTGGGAGAGAATGTGATTTTTTACGAGCGATATTACACGCAATTGGCTAAATTGATCACACGTTTTCTAAAAAAAAGTTGTTTTTTTATTGAATAATTATGATGAACTTGGCCAATCAGCCTGTAAATGTCGCCTGGGGCACTCCGCTTGCGGCCAATGGTAAACGTTTGCTGTTGTTGGGTTCTGGAGAGTTGGGGCGTGAGGTTGCTTTAGAGGCAATCCGCCTGGGGATTGAAGTCATTGCAGTGGATGCCTATGCGAATGCACCTGCCATGCAGGTAGCTCACCGGTCCCATGTATTAAGCATGTTGGATGGTCAAGCTCTCAGGCAGGTGGTGGCACAGGAGCATCCGGACCTGATTGTGCCGGAGGTGGAAGCACTGGCAACAGAAACTCTGATTGAGTTGGAGTCAGAGGGCTGGACCGTGATACCTACAGCTCTGGCAACGCAGCTCACCATGGACCGCGAGGGAATTCGGCGATTAGCAGCTGAGAAGCTGGGCTTGCCAACGTCCCCTTATCAGTTTGCGGCAACGGAGTCGGAGTATCGGGATGCGATCGCAACCATCGGTCTCCCTTGCGTTGTCAAACCCGTTATGAGTTCTTCCGGTAAAGGCCAAAGTCTCGTCAAAACCGCGCCTGATGTCGATGCAGCCTGGACCTATGCCTTTGAAGCCGGTCGCGGCAAAGACCAACGAGTAATTGTCGAAGGATTTGTGGAGTTTGACACCGAGATCACCCTGCTCACCGTGCGATCTCATCCGCAGTTGCCTGATGCCGAGCCCTCCACCCACTTCTGTCCCCCCATTGGCCATCGTCAAGAAGATGGTGACTACCGAGAATCCTGGCAGCCCTGTGCCCTCAATCCAGCCACCCTGGCCAAGTGTCAGCAGATTGCCAAAGCGATTACCGATGCCCTCGGTGGCGTTGGTCTATTTGGCGTAGAGCTGTTTATTGCCGGTGACCCTAGCCAAGAACAAATCGTTTACTTTAGCGAAGTCAGCCCCCGTCCCCACGACACCGGTATGGTCACCATGGTGAGTCAAAACATGTCGGAATTTGAACTTCATGTTCGAGCGATCACCGGGCTACCCATCGGTGAAATTGAGCAAATTCGTCCCGGTGCCTCAGCCGTTATTCTGGCCACTGAGTCGAGCAACAATCCTGCATTTACTGGGGTGACTGAAGCGCTCATGGTGCCCACCAGCAAGCTGCGCTTGTTTGGCAAACCCCGTGCCTATAAGAACCGCCGTATGGGGGTGGCCTTAGCCCTGGGAGATACCGTTGAGGAAGCTCGGGAACGAGCCCGGGATTGTGCTGATCGGGTGGAGGTTCATTAACGATTGACGACCGTCTTGATCTAAAGTGGCTGAACACATCCCTAGACATCCCATTTTGACAAGCCAAAAACCATTATGAAACTGTTTCAACGTCGGCACGTTTTATCACGCATAGCATCCTGGGCCGCTGTCGGGATAGTGCTTGCTGTGGCAGGCTGTGGTGGTGGTGCAGAACAGTCTGGTAAACAAGAAGTTGAATTTTGGACAATGCAGCTGCAGCCAAAATTCACTGACTATTTCAACCAGCTGATTGCGGATTTTGAAGCCGCTAATCCGGAAGTGGATGTGGTCTGGGTAGATGTCCCCTGGGCTGATATGCAAAGCAAAATCTTGACGGCGGTCTCGGCTGGTACCGCCCCTGATGTAGTCAACCTGAATCCTGACTTTGCCTCCCAATTGGCAAGTCGTAATGCCTGGCTCCCGTTGGACGACCAGCTAAGCCCCGCAGAACAGGCTGTCTATCTGCCCAAAATTTGGCAGGCAACTACGCTTAATGGCAACAGCTTTGGCTTTCCCTGGTACCTGACAACACGAGTCACCCTGTTCAATGCAACACTGCTAGAACAAGCCGGTATTGCTGAGCCGCCCAGCACCTATGCCGAGCTGGCTGATGCCGCCCAGCAGATTAAAGAAACAACCGGAAAGTATGCGTTCTTCATCAGCTTTGTGCCTGAAGACGCTGCCGATGTGCTCCAATCTTTTATCCAGATGGGTGTACCCCTGGTGGATGCAGAGGGGAATGCCGCTTTTAATACTCCTGAAGGCAAAGCTGTTTTTCAATATTGGACTGACCTCTACCAGCAAGATTTACTGCCCCGTGAAGTCCTGACCCAGGGACATCGCCGCGCCATTGAACTCTACCAGGCAGGGGAAACCATCTTCTTAGCTTCTGGGGCCGAAGCTCTGGATAATATTGCCAATAACGCCCCAGATATCGCCGCCGCAACTCGTACGGCTCCCCAAATTACCGGGGAAACTGGCAAGAAAAATGTGGCTGCGATGAATCTGGTGGTGCCCCGCTCTACGGATGCTCCTGAAGCAGCGGTGAAGTTTGCCCTGTATGTAACCAATAATGAAAATCAGCTGTCCTTTGCTGAAGCTGCTAAGGTGCTACCGTCAACCGCTGCCGCCGTCGATAGCACTTTGACCGAAGTCCCTGCTGATGCGCCGCCCATCGAGTTCGCCCGTGCCGTTAGTGCTAGCCAACTTGCCGATGCCGAAGTGTTAATTCCCGCGCTTGAGGATGTGAAAAAACTCCAAAAGGCAGTTTATGACAACCTACAGGCTGCCATGCTCGGCGATAAAACTGTAGATGAAGCTGTAGCAGATGCTGCCAATGAATGGGATAACCGTTAACCTCTTTCGGCTTCCTTGTTTCCATGCAGCAGGTCAATCAGCACCATGGCTGCATGGAAAAACATAGTACAGATGCTATAAGTAAGTTTTTTGCTGCGAATTTTATTCTCCGATGCTTACAGAGCACTTTAGAGATAGGTCAGCAGAGATAGCCCACTACCAACTTGGCATCAGGATAGCCATAGTCCTAGCGGCCACAATGGCAAAGCTCGGATTCCTTAGAATAGACGAGGCAAAACGCGATTCGGAATTTTGACCATACGCTCTTTATGAAGCTCTCAGTCGTTATCCCCTGTTTCAATGAACTAGGTACCATTAGCCAGGTGATTCAGGCAGTCAGAGCGGTCAAAATGCCTGTTATTAAAGGCATTGAGGTGATTGTTGTGGATGATGGTTCAACTGATGGCACGCGAGAATTATTGAGCACTCAGCTGACCAACAAAATCGACCATGTTATTTATCATCCCCACAATATGGGCAAAGGGGCAGCCCTGCGCCATGGTTTCAATGTTGCTACAGGCGACATCGTCATTATTCAGGATGCTGATTTAGAGTATGACCCCCAAGAGTATGGGGCAATGATCATGCCGATCTTAAATAACAGAGCGGATGTTGTCTTTGGCTCCCGATTTCAGGGCAATGGTCCCCACCGGGTTGTTTACTACTGGCACCGGGTAGGAAACGGCTTTTTGACAGTGCTATCCAACATGCTGACCAACATTAACCTGACGGATATGGAATGCTGCTACAAAGCATTTCGCCACGATGTCATTCAGCGACTAACCATAGAAGAAAATCGCTTTGGTGTCGAACCAGAAATTACTGCCAAAGTGGCTAAAATGCAGTGCAGAATTTACGAAGCTGGTATTTCGTATTACGGCAGGACCTACAAAGAAGGTAAAAAAATTGGCTGGAAGGACGGTGTTAGAGCGATTTTTTGTATTCTCAAGTACAATCTATTCCGTCGCTAATGGCATGTGCTTGGTAGCTCCTAAGGCGCGCTTCAATACGGTGATCAGTAGGCCTGCCCAAACCCAGACCCATCCCAACATAAAGCTAACGGCATAAACCTCAGGACTAAACACGAACCAAGTGCTGAGCAGGTTTACTAACCCTCCACTGGCAAAGATGATGGCGAGTAAACTCAGCCAATTTCCGAGTTGCCAGGGGAAACGGGTATCTAAGAGCCAGAGGGCAGGCAACAGTAGCAGCGTGTAGTAATGGGCCCATACCAGCGGCGATAGGGCAAATGTTATGGTCACTGCAATACTGACGACCAAGCCAGAATCTTGCAAAATGTTGAAAACAATTTCACGACTCCTGCCGAGCAACGGGCTGCCTTGTTTGATTGCTGCGATCGCAACAATACTGCAAAAAGACACGATCAGAAAAACCGCAACAGCATTCACTGCTGTGTAAATATCAAGCGTGTAAAGCTGAGATAGCAGCAGCGTGGTTGAGTAGTTACCTGCCTCAATGGGGTAAGCCAGCCGATCTTGAGACGCTGACACCAGCTTGTACCAATCTAGCCACACCTGAGCAGACCCCAGACAAACATTGGTCGCCACCAATAACAAAACCGTAAAGGCTACACCAGCAGGGATCAGCAGGGTCGGTCGAGGTAAGCCATATTTTCGAAGAAATACCGCACTCAGCAACAACGAGGATAGAAGTAAGTTTGGTTTGAGCAGGGTGATAAAAATCAACCCACACAAGATCATGACACCATACCGCAGCCGTGCTTTGGACGTTTGCGGCTGAGCCCGTTCAATCAACAGAGCAGCTGCCACCAGCAAAAATAGCTGAATCGCATTGAGGTTGCCCACCACTACATCACTCAAAAAAGGTGAAAATGTGGCCGCTAGAACTAACGCGAGCAGTTCAAACCCGGTGCTATTGCCACGCAGGACTCCAATCAAAAAAATAGTCAATACAAATAAAACCAGCTGCCCCAGACGAAACCCTTTAATAGCCAGGCTATAGCTTTCAGGCAACAGCGCAGAAACCGTATAGAGCAAAGGGGTACCGGTCAGATCCAACGTCCGTCGGTAGGAATTGGCCTCTTTAAGAATCTGATCGTTCGAGGCGTCAGCATATTGATTTAAGACATCGGCATGGGCTGTTGATGCAACATAGGGATTTTGCAGAGGTGATGGGCTCAACTGCCGCGCTTTGGCTACTCCCCAATAGTGGTAAAAGTCAATGCCTGCTGCAGGTAAACGAGCCACCCAAGTATTCAAACTCAGCAACAACAGTAAAATCAGGCTCAGAAACTTCCCATTCATTGATGAGCAAAGTTGACGGTTATCTAGCAGTATCGGCCAGATTGGTCAGATGTATGCATGGGATATGACCGGCACCCCTAATATCAACTAAACCGACTCAGGAAATCACCCACAAGATACAACGAACCACAAAGAACCGTAGTTGCGTTCTCAATACCCCTGATAGTAGTAAGCGCTAGGTCCAAGTTGCCATGGGTTTGACAGCTGGTTAACTCGGGACATAGGGTCATAGCCAGGTGCGCTAGCTCTGCTGTTTCTGCAGATTGATGCCCCGGTACAGGTATCAGATGCAGGGTATCGCCTGGACGTAGCAATGCGGCAAAAATATGGGCATGATCTTTGGTGGCCAGCATGCCCATCAGCCAGGTAACGGGCTGCGGTAACTGATCCACGTAGCACCGCAGCATTTTGGCTGCGGCAGGATTATGGGCACCGTCAATCAAGATGTGCTGCCCTTGCCAGGTGAGCCACTGCAAACGTCCAGGCCATTGGGTTTTCGCTATGCCTGTTTGGATAGCTTGAGTAGAAATCTGCCAGCCTTGACCTTGGAGAAGTTGCAGGATTGCGATCGCAATCCCACTATTCACCCGTTGATGCTCCCCCAACAGCCCTGACTTATAGTCAATTAAGGCCTCCCCATCGAGCCCACTGCGCCATTGACCTGCCGCAGTCACAGCCGCAGGCACTACCTCGTACAAAGGACAGCCCAGTGTTTCTGCTCGCTGACGTACAACTCTATCAGCCGCCGCAGGTAGCGGCCCTATTACCACGGGGCGTCTCGGTTTAATCACCCCGGCTTTCTCCCTGGCAATATCCGCCAGGGTAGGTCCCAGACGCTGCCAATGTTCGCGACTCAGCGAGACAATGGCACTCACCAAAGGCTCAGGGCATACATTGGTCGCGTCCAAGCGCCCGCCCAACCCCACTTCAATGACGGCAATATCCACTGCCTGTGCTGCAAAATAGGACCAGGCTGCCGCTGTGAATACCTCAAACTGAGTAGGTGTTTCAGGATAGTTAGCATCAATTGCTGCTGCCACAACCTGTAAATGTTGCCACAGAGCATCATCAGTGATGGGATTTTGATTAATGCAGATGCGCTCATTCCAGTTCAGTAGATGGGGCGACGTGTAGCGCCCTACTCGATAACCCGCGACCTGAAGCACCGACGCCAGATAAGCACAGACAGATCCCTTTCCATTGGTACCCGCCACATGCACAATTGGCACCTGCTGTTGGGGATTGCCTAAACGAGTCAACAGCAGCTGGATTCGGTCTAGCCCTAGATTGACGCCAAACCGACCATAGCCTGCCAAAAAATCGTCAATCGACAGCTTGTCAGATGTCACTAAACTGCTTCAGAATTTCTCTCGCCAGTACGAATACGCACGACTTCATTAACTGGTGTTACAAAAATCTTACCGTCGCCGATTTCTCCGGTGCGTGCTGCCGCAATCACCTGTTCGACAATCGTATCCACCTGCTCATCATCCACCACGATTTCCACTTTGAGCTTTTGTAAAAACTCAACGGTATATTCCGACCCCCGATATCGCTCAGTTTGGCCTTTTTGACGACCAAACCCCCGCACTTCAGAGACCGTCATTCCTACAACGCCTGCATTCACTAGCGCGATTTTGACTTCGTCAAGTTTAAATGGGCGAATAATGGCTTCAATCTTTTTCATGCGAATTTATAGCTCCACACACCGAGCCAACGAAAAGGTTGGATTACGATATCAAGGTTTAACGAGTTACATAGACTGACTACCGTAGCAACCGATACGGTACGACGCATCTACTGCGTAGTTAATTTTAGAGTAGAACCCGATTAATATGAACTACCCAATGCATCGGGCTAACGATCGCTGATCAGAGGGCGCATAATCAAAAAGCCTGCTCCAAATGCCGTCAGAATAATAATGGCAATAGACGCTATCAACCAAAGGGTACTCAAACTGCCACTCATTGATGATTCAAGACTGTAGTGACGATGTTCACCCGCTTGCTCTGTAAAGACTTTAGATAAATCACCCTTAGCTTTGGGACGTTTGGGTGGTCTGGGAGTGGGCTCGTCTACGACAGCCTGCATCTCTGTTTGGGGGTGGGGCTGCAAGTCTAAAGGCGGTGTGGAAAACATCATTTCCGCCTCTGCAGGATGCGCCACACCAGCATGGTGTCCCAACTGTAGAGCAACTTGTACCATCTGATGAATGTTTTGACGTAGCAGATGGTTTTGGTTGTGGAGGTGTTTGTTTTGAGCGCTTAGGGAATCCACCATTGCTTTGGTAGCTTGCAGCTCGGCAGCAAGCTCGCGATACACCGACACTGGCACCGAGGGGGCATAGCTAGCGTCTGATCTCACTGGATTCCTAGCTGAGTCAGAATTGTGGGAAGGATTCATAAGCAGTTTCAAAACTCTCCAATAGAAACACAAGTCAGCTACCCTACTCTATGTGCTGTTTGCCAAAGGGAGCCAGCAGCTAGTCTGGCAAAAGGCGGGAAACTGCCCCGTCGGGTCGTTCAAATTACACCAACCTCGCCGTCATTCGTCAAGTATTTGCCCAAGTTATTTTATTTCTCTCAAAATCCACCACCATGGCTGAAACTCCCCTTCCTACAAATGCGCCTACTGAAACCGTTAAATATGGTGAGCGGGCGATTGACAACAATGAGCTAATTACCTTCCCAAATCCACGTCCTGGACGCCAGTATGATGTCAATATTACGCTGCCGGAGTTTACCTGTAAGTGTCCTTTCTCAGGCTATCCTGACTTCGCCACCATCTATATCACCTACACCCCTAACCAAAAAGTGGTGGAGTTAAAGGCCATTAAGCTTTATATCAACAGCTATCGTGATCGCTACATTTCCCACGAAGAATCAGTCAACCAGATCATGGATGACTTTTTGGTCGTGGCCGATCCGCTAAAGTTCAAAATTAAAGGCGATTTTCAACCCCGAGGTAACGTCCATATGACGGTTGAAATTGAATATGAAAAACCGTTGTAGGTGTGTTCCATGGAACGCCCCTACAACGGTTACAAATTAAATCCGTGATTCGGATATTTAAAACCCCGATCCCGGTTGCCTGAGAAATTCTAGCTCTGCCTCAGTGCTTTGACGTCCCAAGATGTCATTGCGATGGGGAAATCGGCCAAACTGAGCAATAACGTCACGATGGCGGCGGGCATAGTCCAGTCCATGGTTGAGTTCAGGTGCTTCTAGGACTAACGCCTCAAAGTATTCCACACAGCGATTTTGGTGGAGCAGATTCTCACTGTGCTCGAATGGCAAATAGAGAAAAAATCGCTCCACCGGTAGCAAATTAGCCTCATAGCCCTGCTCAATGGCCCCTTCTGCGGTCGCTAGAGCCTGGGCGTCAGCCGCGAAGCTTTGGGGCGTGCCTCGAAACATATTGCGGGCAAACTGATCCAATACTACTATCCGGGCTAGGCTGGCTTGAGCTGTTCTCAACCAGCTTTCAGCGGACGACGCTACCATAGCCCAATAAAGATCTAAAAAATGGCTTTTAATTTGGGCATCAAAGTTTTGGTCTTTGCGAAACCACTGCTTGCGATATGCTCCTGCAGGTGAGCCAAACCAGAAGTCCAACACTGCCTGGGTATCAACAACGGCTGGGTCCATAGGTGGTTAGATAGGTAAAATACGGGAGAATTCGAACATGTCATCCATCTTTTCTGTCATCTTTGCTGTGGTGCTGGTGGTGGCGGTTTTTTGCTGGCTGACAGGCTATCGGCTACCTATTCGGTTTTCGGTCCCGTCCCTCCCCACTGGTTCATCTGGCGTGCCTCGGACCACAAGACAGCGACTAATGCGTTTAGTCAATGGAAATCAGGCGGTAGCCGCTCGATTGGTGCAGCGGGTGCGATCGCAAAATCCCGATCGCTCAGAGCAGTGGTGCTGGGAAAAAGCGATTTACGACATAGAACGTGATCGTAGAGCCTAGTATGGATAAGTTATCAGATCAAGTTCATCCTAAAGACCTTTATCGCCTCTGTATCCCCTGTATAAAATTTTGCCAACAATAAGCAATTTCTACGACACTTCGTTGTCCGTTTGCAAATACCTCATCATCTCTTGATTCAAGCTATAGATATTTCAAGTTACTTTAGTCTTTAGTCCAAGTGGCTATCTAAATGTTGTGCTCCGTATAAGCAGTAGCCTGATCCCTGTTAGGCTACTCTAATTGGGAAGTCTAGTTGTACTCACGTATCCTAAACCTGCCAATGCAGATGTAGATACTTACTATCAGCTAGTTGCTCTATCAGGTTGCTAAATTTTCTTATCAAAAGATTTCATACTTTTTAGCAACAGATTGGGGCAAATTTAGGTCCAACATCCTACTGACAGTGCAACTACCCTATTGGGTAAACACATTGGCTCGGATAGTGCAAATTTGGTTAATTAGAGCTATTTACTAGCGATTTTTTTTTATAGATAATAGAAAGGAAGCTAACAATATGACGCAGACTAAGCGTGCGCTAATTACAGGAATTACGGGCCAAGATGGGTCTTACCTTGCAGAACTTTTATTAGAGAAAGGATATGAAGTACACGGCATTATTCGTCGTACATCGACGTTTAATACCGACCGCATTGACCATATGTACATTGACCCCCACAGTGAAGATGCTCGTTTGTTTCTACACTATGGCGACCTCAATGATGGCACCATGCTACGACGCATTTTAGAGCAAGTTCAGCCCAGCGAAGTGTACAACCTGGGTGCTCAGTCTCATGTGCGTGTGAGCTTTGACTCCCCAGAATATACCGTTGATACAGTGGCTATGGGAGCCCTGCGTCTGATGGAGGCTATCCGCGACTATCAGCAACGTACTGATTCAGAAGTCCGCTTCTATCAGGCAGGCTCCTCCGAAATGTTTGGTAAGGTCCAAGAAATCCCCCAGAAAGAAACTACGCCTTTTTACCCTCGCAGCCCCTATGCCTGCGCTAAGGTCTATGCCCACTGGCAAACCGTTAACTATCGTGAGTCTTACAACATGTTTGCCTGCAACGGCATCTTGTTCAATCATGAGTCTCCCCGTCGAGGCGAAACCTTTGTAACACGTAAAATTACCCGTGCCGTTGCTCGTATCGTTGCTGGCCGTCAGAAGTCCCTTTACCTGGGTAACCTGGACTCTAAGCGGGACTGGGGATATGCTAAGGACTATGTCCGCGCCATGTGGATGATGCTACAACAGGATAAACCCGGTGACTACGTTGTAGCTACAGGCGAGACTCACACTATCAAAGAGTTTTTAGATATTGCCTTCAAATATGTCAATCTTGATTGGCATGACTATGTTAAGTTTGACCCCCGATATTTGCGTCCTGCTGAAGTTGATATCCTCATCGGTGATCCTACTTACACTCAAGAAACGCTGGGATGGAAGCCTTCTATCGACTTCCCAGGCTTAGTGAAGCTGATGGTTGATGCTGACCTAGAAGCAATCGGGTTAGACCCTGTCAATAAGCAAACCGATGCAGCCACAGTGCGTCAAGCCATTGCTGGTGTAATGTCATAGATTAAACTGATGAACATTAAGCAGTGTGGTTAACAAACTGCTTATTCATTAGATAGACTACTAGCCAAATTGATGTGTGAACGCCTCCTTAGATCCTGTCTTCTAGGGAGGTGTTCTACTAAACCACGTCCAAGTTGAAACCTTTAGCTTCCCCTACGGAAAAACTCCAGTTCTGGACGTGGACAAGGTTTAATATGAAAAAGACCTTGTTTGGAGTTTGATTGCTCCAATCGTAAACGCGTTGATAGACAAAAGCATGGCAGACGAGTCGACTCCTAAGGCCCCTGCAGCTAAGCCTGCTGCCGATAAAGCAGCTAAGCCTGCTGCCGATAAAGTGGCTAAGCCCGCTAAGGCCCCTGCAAAAGCAAAGAAAGCAAAGCCACCTAAGTTAGAAGACAAACCGTTTGCTGAATTTATCGAACAGCATTTTTTGCCCGCTGTGAAAACGGCTTTAACCAAAGAAGATGGATTGGACGATCTCCAGTTATCTTTTAGCACCCAACCCATCAATATAATTGGCATAGACAACGATAGCTATCCCCAGGTGATTGGTCGCTGGGCCGAGGGCAAACGTCAGTTCAATATTGCCTTTCTAGAAGAGAGCATCACAGGGCCTAAGATTTTTTCCTTTGCCACCGATGGATCCACCCCCAGCACTATTGAGCAATTTATGGGTGATGAGCGTCGCATTACTTTGGATCTGATGGTGTTGTACGTGTTGCGACGACTGAAAGGTCAAAAGTGGTTGAAGGGGAATTAACTTCACCCCCCTTTAATCCTTCCTCACGGGGGTTACACAGGGAGGTCAATGCAAGAAGTGCCGCGTTCCTGTAAACGCCATAATCAGACCTAACTCATTCGCTGCTTTGATCGAATCTTCATCGCGGATACTGCCACCTGGCTGAACAATTGCCTTAATTCCAGCCGCCGCTGCAGTTCTTACTGAGTCATCAAATGGGAAAAAGCCATCACTGGCCAAAAGTAGCCCCTTGCGCATTCTCTGCCGCTTGCTCCAGAGCAATCTTCGCTGAACCCACACGGTTCATCTGTCCTGCACCAATGCCGACAGTAGTGCTTTCATTCGTGACCACAATTGCATTGGACTTTACATGCTTAGCCACGCGCCAGGCAAATAGCATTTCCGTTAGCGCCGCTTCACTAGGTTGACGCTCGGTGACAATTTTCCATTGATTAACGTCTTCCTGGAAGTCGTCAGAGGTTTGGGCAAGGAAACCACCCGCAATTGTTCGAATAGTCTGGCTAGGGCCGCTTAGTAAATCAGGTAAAACCAACACACGCAGGTTCTTCTTTTTCGCCAAGATCTCACGAGCAGCCGAGGCACAGCCAGGGGCAACGACACACTCTAGAAATGTCTGGGTAAGGGATTCAGCCGTCTCTGTATCAATTGCTTGGTTGAGGGCGACAATACCACCAAAGGCAGAGATGTTATCAGCTTCGAAAGCCCGTCTGTAGGTGGAGGCCATGGACTCACCAATGGCAACGCCGCAGGGATTCGTATGTTTGAGCACTGCAGCCGCAGGACCATTTTCGCTAGGAAATTCGGCAACGATACGGCGGGCAGCTTCGAGATCGACCAGATTGTTATAGCTGAGATCTTTACCCTGGAGTTTTTCAGCAGCGGCCCAGCCGTTAGGTAGGCGACCAGTTTGGTACCACACAGCTGGCTGATGAGGGTTCTCACCGTAGCGGAGGGGTTGCTTTTGGGTGCCGCTAAGAGTAAATCGCTCGCTGGTGGCAGTGCCCGCCTGCTTAGTTAAATAAGTGGCAATCGCCTGATCATAGGTGGCAGTGTGCCAGAAGACTTGACGAGCACACTGGGCACGAAATTCTAGGGCTGGTTGACCGTTATTGGTTCGCAGTTCATTGAGGTAGCCTTCGTACTGTTCTGGGTCACACAGAACGGTTATATAGGCATGGTTTTTGGCAGCAGACCGCAGCATGGTAGGGCCACCAATGTCGATGTTTTCGATGGCGTCGGCCAGGGTAGTGTCAGGCTTCGCAATGGTTTGCTCAAAGGGATAAAGATTGACTACAACCAGGTCAATGGGACGAATATCGTTATCGGCCAGGTCTTTTTGGTCGTCGGGATTATCGGTGCGGGCGAGGAGGCCTCCATGGATACGCGGCTGGAGAGTCTTTACACGACCGCCAAGGATTTCAGGGAAGCCAGTGTAGTCGGATACTTTAGTGACGGGAATATTGGCTTCGGTGAGGGTGCGGGCGGTACCACCGCTGCTGATAATATCGAAATCGAATTCTGTAGTGAGGACCTTTGCGAGGTCAACGATGCCTGTTTTGTCAGATGCACTAAGTAGCGCTAAGCGTGTCATGGGATTTCTAACGTTCTTGGGGTGTTTAACTTTATTTAGGTTAGAACGTGCAGGGACGTTTCTTCCCAAAGAGAACGGTAAAATCCTTAGTGGCCTTTTTGCTTAAACTGCTGCCTATGTCACTTCGTGCGCTGTCTGCTGGTGACTCCAACGCCAGTCATCTATTAATTCTCCTCCATGGTTGGGGAGCCAATGCTCAGGATGTGGCGGGGATTGCTCCCTACATGCAGCTGAACGACTTCCAAATGATATTTCC
>JBCCXQ010000010.1:0-63726 GCA_039191365.1 Cyanobacteria bacterium P01_F01_bin.13
GCCCGAGCACATACGCCAGCTGCGCGTCATGAATATATAGCTTTGCCCTAGCCGCAATTCCGGCAGGGGTCATTGTGCCTGAGAGGATGCCTTGGGTGAAGTTGCGTAGATATTTGAATTGACGCTGTAGTTCTGTGGCTAGCCGTGCTTCGTGCTCAGCGGTGGGCCGACGGCCTAACCCAAGTAGCAGGAACAGCAGGGCAGCGCTCACGACGGTCTCAGCTATTAGTTCTTCCCACTCAGTTAAGGTCGCCTCACCATCAACTAACAGGGCCGTTGCTTCCTCCGTTTCGGCTTCAAAGCGGGCAATCTCAGCCTGCATAATCTTTAGGATGTCGTCGTAGTCTACAGGCTCTCCACCGCTCAGGTAACGCCCTGTTTCTTCATCCCAAATCCAGCCTTGCTCAGTGGCAATATTCTTAACATCGTCCCAGTTGAACTCTATCAAGCTTTCTAGGTTGGTGTAGTCACTAATTCCGACAGGTTCAGGTTGAAACGTTTCAACCGCATCAGCCTTAGTTTCTACCCCAACGCGATACTCTTCTAGCTGCTCCAGGGCAATCTCACGCACCCCGCCAAGCATTTCCCTGGGCATTACAGCGGTGTAGATAGCGATCGCTGCTTCCATGGTGCTTACACCAATCACCATTTTTTCTTCGTCGAATTCACCATCAATCAGCTGGTCAATAACGAAGATTTTGTCACTATTCAGGTCACCACCCACATACACATCAACGGCCATCCCGTCAGCGCCACGGGTTTTCCTGAAGTGGCCATAGCCAGCAGGCAGGATTCGGTCATGGCGTTTTTCGTAGGGGAAGTACTGCAGGCCAATCTCAAAGCCGTTCCACTTGAGGACTCGCTTTGTGGGAGTGGCGTCGTCGGCCCTCTCAGCTGCTTCCATTTGTCGCCACAGCTTATTAAACCAACTCTGGCCCTCAGAGTAGAACCAATAGGCCCACGCTGCCCAGGCAGGAGAATCCTTGGGCGCATCCTTGAACCGAGCGTTACGAGCAAACCATCTGTAACCCTGCTTAGCCTTGGCGGGTGTGATAGCCTCACCTTTGGCTACACGCTTTACCCATGTCTTGGTTGCTGCTTCCATCCCATCGCCAATATTCAGCTTTCCTGATTCAGTGACGCTCAGGGCTCGTTTGGCGGCATTGACTACGGATTGGGGTGGGGTGAAGTTGATGTGGGAGTATTGAGAATCGTCACGAGGTTGGTCGTCTTCCTCAAGCTCTTCAATCACTTCAGGGTTAAGAACCCGCACAAAGATCAGCTCATCGGTGTACTTAAACCCAATAATCCGATCCTCATCCCTGGCCGTGGCAAGGATATCGCCGTTGTCTTCTAGGCGGGCTTGCAGGATCTCCTCTACCTCGTCGGTATAGGTTTCGTTAATCAGCTGGATCAGGGTCCGGTGTTGGGCTGTCGGGATTGGGGTTGACATTTTCTTTGGGTTTTAACTTAAGCCAGGTAGCGTAACCATTGAGTAAAGAGAGCCAGGGAACAGCTATGTCTTTGTCCGTAGGCTCTTCCTGTCCGTCTTTGACGACAACATAAACTACTCCATCTTTTTCTTCTTTGAAGTAGGCAATCTTCTTTGATTCATTTGAAAACCCGTATGGTTGCATTAGTCAATGATGGTAATTTCAACGCCATTATCTCTTGCCCATTGTTCGACCTTGGCTGATGGACGACTGCCTTTGTAAAACGTCATTTCTGCAATGTCACTTGTATTAACTTGTCCATGTGCTTGAAATTCTAGATACGATGTTCCTCTGCCTAATAGATCGCTGATGCTTGATGCATTTTTGGCGTTAGTTAAATCGGTTCTAGCTCGTTCTGCTTCAAACAATCGTGAACTCCGTCCCGCAATTCCTGTTTGGCTGTTTAGCGAGGCTGCATTTATGTTGCTTAACGAACTGGGCAGCCCTCCATTGAAAGAATCATCAAGCACCGCTGTAGATCTAGTTTTAACTTCAGGCTTCAGTCTTAATGATATGTTTCCGTACTGGCCAGCTCTTGCATGGGTGATTGCGTTTGGGTCGTTGCGCTCGCCAACATACCCGTAAATTGGTCGCTCATTAGGGGATAACGAATTTGCCCCTGAGAACATTAAGTTCTCTTGATCTGTTCGTCGAGTGTTGTAATCTTGCGCGACATCGAAGTCATCATCAAAATCGTCTAACAGATTTCCGAAGATCGGATCTGGTTCTGCTGGTTTTTTCTCAGCGCTGCGTCGCTTACTGTCTTCGTCAAAACGTTCAACTGAGCTTTTCAGTCTACCGTCATCAATAATGGATTCAATGGCGCTATCTGGCACCATGACAAACTGGTCTGATTCGTCGATTATTCGTTGGACGTTAGCTTCGGCGGCTTTTACTTCATCCTCGCTAGTGGCTCTAACTAAAGCGTTTCTTTCGGTGGCCAGCTCATCAGCTTTTTCCCGCTCTCTTGAAAGTGGACTTGATGTCGCAGCCGCCCCCTCTTCACTTCCCCCTGGCCTCTCAAACGGCACTACGGAATCACGAATCTGCGCAGCTTTAGTTTGCTGTCCACTCGTCGGCTTTTTCCGACAAGTCTTATTCCTAGCAATACAACTATTTCCGCAACTAATACCTTTCCGGCAATTCCGCTTTTTTCCTTTTTTGCCACCCCTCCTACGGTCTATGCGGATTTCTGCGTCGTCCAATAGTGAAGCGACTTCATCTAGGTCAGGTACCGTTTCACCCCCTACGGTTCTAGGAGGTGGCTCCTCTTCTGGGGCAATAGGAAAAGCTTCAGGCTCCGTCGTAGCTGCCTGTACGGACTGCTCTAGCTCAACTTCTTCGAGGTCTAGCTGCTTCTCGGCTAATGCCTTACTCTGCTCAAGCTCTTCTTTGATCTCATCTGCATCCAGCACATTGGCAATATCTTGCTCAGTGGCCAATGCTAATCGAGCCTGTAACGGCAGGATAATCCCTTCTCGGCTTAAAGTGGCGTATCGATCAGCTTGTTTGCTTCTGATTTCTTCCTCTTCCTGGGGGGTGGGTTGGTAAATGCTGGGATAGACCAACTCAAAGTCAGGGATGCTCCCGCCCGTTTCCACCGCCAACAGCATCTTAAACAGCCGCCGGTCATTGGGATGCAGCTGCACACCCTGCCATCCTGCCACCTTCTCGGCATAGGCTCTGCTCTCAGCCCCGCCACCACTCAGCGCATTAGTGTTGGACTCGCTACCCCAGATTTTGTAATGAGGGAGATCACTGGCAGCTGTTAGCTCTTCAGCAAAATGCTTGATATTCTCAGCAACACCGGTAAAGCTGCGTTCTACAAAATCGCCGCTACTAGACTGCCCGTCTTGTACCACAGTGCGATAGACCGACCGCTGGGTATTTAACTCTTGTAGATACTTCTTAAGCCCATCAACACCTTTGGTGGAGATAAGCCCAGATAGGTTGTTGATATTCGCAACAAATAAGCTAAAGGACTGCAATGCTTCAGCCACAGACTCGCCCGACTGGTAATACCGGGTGAATATTTCGAACATCACTTGGACTACTGAGTCATGCCCACCCGTGCCGTTCACCTGCACGTCATAGGGGTGAATGCGATTGCCGTCGTAGGGCAACACTCTTGATCGATGGATCCGGCTTCCCCATTGAAATGCATTGCCCGCATCCTTGTTATTGCTGTCGCGGGTAGTGACGACTCGGTAGTGGGTGGGGTTGTAATAGTTAAGTTCTTCTAGGGCTGGCTGGAGTTGGTAGCAGTCCAGAACAGTCACACCTTCAAAGCTGCGTACTCGCTTCAGTGGCTTAGATGGATCCTCGCCTTTGTTGCACCGAACAACGATGTACGCTCGCCCAAACTGTCGCGCCAATCTAACCGCTTCAGCTTTAGCCTCATCAATGCTGTACTCGCTCTCAAAGGGGCTATCCTCTGGGCTGGTGTCGTTGTATTGGGTTTTCACCTTAGTGACTAAGTCCGTGTCAGCTTCACCCAACAGCTTTAGTTCAACGCCTTTGCGAGTCATATCGAAAGCAGGTGTCTCAATGACGCGGCGTATCCACCAGTTGCTTCGATAGAGCGCTCTGATCTCTTGTTCATCGAGCAGTCTCGCCTGACCCACTCGGGTGTTGTGGAACGAGCTGAACGGCCCGCCCATGCCTGTTTGGTTGTTCACCAAGGCACCTTCTAGGGCGGCTAATACTTCGCCTGCGTCATAGCGCGTGATTGTTGAGGGTGTGCTGAATGGATCGATCAGCAGCCCCGCATTATCGGTGGATGACATTGTGAGAATTCAGGAATTGACCCAATGATAGCTGATTGCTCAAGAATAGAAGGATTCTAGGTAGGAAGACACTTGATCAAAATGTTCTTTCTCTACCGCCGCATACTGCACAGCGTCACCCCTGTCCGGAGATCTCCCAATCCTCTTTTTCACTTCATCCTTGCTCTCAACAACGATCCTACCTTGGGCATCACTCCCAGCAATTGGCGGGGCCATCTTCCATCGAGGTGCACATAAATCAGCCTTTAGTTTGCTGTCAGGCGGCAATGCAATCCCTACACCCTCCTTGGGGTCTAGTAGTTCACGGAATCGCCAGATCATCCAGCTACGAAGATTCTTAAACTCAAGCTGACCAGATTTATCTGTGTAGCGATTGCCAATCTTATCTTCGGCTTTAGTCCCAGCACTGACAGGGTACGCACTAAGCCCTGAACAATGGTCGTACACCGATGAACCCACACCAACGACATCGATAAATGCTGCAGACTCTGGACCTAGGTTTTGTTGCACTTGAGCTGCTACGCTCGCACCATCGGGGGTGGCTTGGCCAGGGTAAACAATTAGCTCGTCATACCACCATCCATAACGCGGGGCTAGAATCGTCTCATCGGTGCCGCCACGGGCTACGTCAACACCTAAAGCTGTTTGGGGAATGTCAGGGCGCGGCTGCTCCTTCCAGCGCTTTTGGGCGGCGTCTACCCAGGCGGTGGGGATGACTTGCCATGGGTTATCCTGTGGCGTTGCATCAAATGAACCGTACAGCATCTGAGACCGCAATGGCTCAGGCATAGCCATTAGTACGGCGCGATAATTTGTTCCGTGTAGGTCTGGGTTGTCAGATAACTTAGCCGGGATAAAGCTACGACTATGGGGGATGAGGGTGACCCCATCTATTTCTAGTTCTTCTGGCCCATCAACAATCTTATCTGTTTCGCCAATAGTTACAAACCATAGCAGTTCTCCAGGGGGGTGAGGATAAAGCTCGTTATCTGGGTCTAACCATGGCCCCCAATACTCTTTTACCCACATGCCCTCTGGCGTGGTTGGGGGATTAGAGCTGGCTACAATCCTGCATCTGTGGCCTGTGGCACTACGATTCCAACCTGTTAAAAATTCAAATTGCGATCGGGTGAAGTGTGTTAATTCATCAAACCCAATAAAATCATGGGGCCTACCCTGATATTTGTTTTTGCTGTCTTCGTGTTGAACAGCACCAAACTCTACTATTCGATTGCCTGGCAATCCTGACCAGCGCTTGGTCATACTGTTGTAGCTGCCAATACCACTGGTGATTTCTTTGGCTCTGTCTTCAAGTGCCGCTAACTGAGGGAATTCACGGCGGAAGATGATGCTTTTTTCATGAGCAGTAAACGCCAGGCCGAGAAGTAAATCGCTTTTCCCGCCACCCGCCGCTCCTCCGTACAAAAGTCTGTCAGCTATATGATCAAACGCTTCACATTGAGGAATGTTTGACTCTCTGGGGGACCAGCCAATTTTGTCCTGCTTGAGATTTTGCCTAGCTTTCTCCTTCAGCGCCTGTCGTTCAGCCTTAAGCTTTTTTAGCTTCTGTACTCTCGCTATCAGGGGAAGGCTCATCGGTTAGGGCGGTGTAGGCAATATTGAGTTCACCAAAGATTTTAGCTGCCCCAGCAACAGACTGTATTAATAGCGCATGCTTAGGGTTTTTCTTTTTGCAAAGATCCTGAACAGTCTCAGCGCAGACTTTGATAGTTTTAGATGCATCGTCTACCCATGCAACTGAGAGCTTAGTTTTCTGTTTGTGGTATTCAGCCAGAAGGTTCGGGTCTGTCTTGAGTTGTGAACGATAATTCTCAAGGGTGCGAACACCAATTTTCCAGCGACCCGCAACTTCTTTGTCTGTCGCATAGTCGCTCTCTGCAAGAACTTGAGCCTTTTGTTCTAATGGCAAACCGTTAGGCATTTGCGGTCTTTAGCGGCCTTTTTCGGGACAACCTTTACGCTCAAGTATAACCACCCCACCCCAAAACTCACTACCCCACCATGACCTTCGCCCAAGTTCTCCCCCTCCCACCCCAGAGCAGCAGTTAACCATACTCGGAGGCATCCGCTGTTTACGGACTGGTGTCCTGAGGTATGAGGTGCCGGTGTTGACGCTGAAGGGGCGTTGGGAGTGTCGGTGTGGGTGAGTGTTTCCTGCAGCTCGATATAGCTCCTGAAGCTTTTACTAGGTAAAACCCTAAGGTTGTTGAAAATCTTGGATATTAAGGTGTCCGGCTAACAGGCTTTTATCGCCTAGAATGCTTCTCAGTTATGCGCTTAAGGGGGTCCGCCTGCGCTTTTGTTACTCACCATTGCTCGGGATGAATTAGGTCCTGGAGTTGAACGGGTGGCCCAAATCTTAGCTCTTAATTTCTAAAATGCTTGCTGTGCAAAGTTTTTAGGGTGGCCGAAATCTTAGATATTGGGGTGATCGGCTGGGGAGCTTTTATCCCCTGAAATGGTTGCTCGCTATATGGTTGAGGGTGATCGGTTCAACTGTCTTCAAAAATCTGCTTTTTCACCTTGCTTGCTCTCCGAGAAGTTTCAAAGGTTTTATAGCCAAAATAAAGTATCAGAGCAATTAAGATGCAAAGCAGAGTTATAGAAGAGTCTGTTTTGACGTTATCTGCGCTTGTGATCCAGTTCACAATAATTCCAAACGCACCACCACCAAATAGTCCTAGCATTAGAAAGTTGTGCCCCTCATGAGAGCGGTATTCGTCTAATCTGTCTAATAAATCTGCACGTACAAGTCTCAGATTTAAATCTTTAGGCATGATTACATTTTTGCCTATATCGATTGCTTGTTCTCTGGCTTCTTTTAGTTCCTCAACTATGCTCTCAATATCCTCGCGCGTTATGCCATTTCCACTTTGAGATTTTAATTCAGAGATATCAGCATCCAGCTTTTTCACAGTTCTTTCAAGTCTTTCAGCTAAAGCCTCGGCTTCTAGTTTGTTTTCAGTACTCCAAAGAATAAGTGGGGAAGTCCGAGTCTCATTATTCCTAGATTCATTAGATTCAGATGCGTATGCATTGCTTAAAATCCTTAACTTCTGAGCACGAGCAGTATTCCTCCTAAGAGCTTCAAGTCTTTCAGGAAGATCTGATTTCTTCGATTGATTGTCGTCTTTATTGCTACTCATTTTATAAATACTGAAATTGATACAATAAAGGTGGACCGCCGGGGGATTGGACCCCGTAGCCGAGGGTAGGAATCCGAGCTAGTAACCGAACCTTTTCAGTTAGCGTTACCCGAACCTTGGCGATTACGAAGAGCTAAACCAGGCCACAAAAACCTTTTGAATAATCTCTAATTTCACGTCAAGCTGCTCTCTGGGCACCCTATAACCAGCCAAAGGAGTGCTCATGACTAAACCAAAGCCACACAAACGACCCCGATGGAAGCGCTGGCTTATGCTCGTTATTGCTGTGATTACCTGGCCTTGGACGGTTGCTGAGCGGGTGAGGCGGGGAGTGTATGGGCGGAAGTATCGGCGGTGAGTACTCTGGTCCTTCAAGCCTGCTGTGAGGGTGCGGAAGTGGGCTTAGGTCGGTTGCGTGGGATGAGGTGGGGCCGCCGTTCTGAGCCACAGAAAACCCCCAGCCGAAACCAGGGGTGACAAAATATTTCAGACGGGGTTAGTGTGCCCAGGGGTGGATTATTCTCCCGTCACTATGTCCCTAGCTGTTTTTGGCCAGAATGTTTTAGAATTCCATTCGGTCTCAGCTTCCATGATGTAGCAATCTACAAAATCGCCATCTAAATAAAGTTGAGGCGTAGCCCATGTTGAGGCCAGATAAGGACTTGAATCATCTGGAATTTTGCCTTCTGCCCAGATCGTATCAGCAGTCCAGTCCCAGTCTTTAGACAGCCCAGCAGAGGCATATTGCGCCCCAGATTCTTTAATTAAGCGAGCAGCTTTGTCCCAGTCAAAAACTTTTTTTGGGTTCCCTCGACTAGCTGAGCCCATTGCAAACGCTTGAAGTGTATCCACGGTTAAGCCTCCACTTAAATCAATAACTTTTTCTTGACTGGCTTCTCGGTCATTGCCCTAATAGCTATCTGCAAATCAAGCTCAGCATTACTCGCAGAGTCAGCCGCGCCACGTTGTCCACATAGTTTAAGAGCAAACTGGGTAAATCGCGTTAGTGTCCACAGAACACAGAGCAGGGCTAGGCGGGCGGTGTATCGCGTTAGCTTTACCATTGTTACGTCCTCCCCTAAGCCGCGATCGCTTGACGACGGACAGGCTTACGGGTCCAGCGAAGGAACAACCCTTGGATAGGAGCATGGTGCAGCTCCACCACAGAACCCACATGCAGGCACCGGGCGAAGCTCCTAGGGACCAGCACCTTATAGGTCTCGTCGTCAGCCTGCACGGTAACGGTCTGCTCAAATCCAGGGCCATGAGCACGCCAGGACGTACGACGGTGGATATAAGCGGGCTTTACGTCGTTCTCAATCTGGGTAACGGTAACCTGCAGGGGTTCGGGCTCTTCGAGATCAGCCTGTGCCGCCGCCTTACATTGCTCTAGGGTGCCAGAGGCTTTAACGGGTTGGCCGTAGGGGGTGTAGCTCCAGCACATCTTGATAATGCTGAAGGAAATCATGCCTAGGTTTTGGTCGTTGGCGATGATGCGGTATTCCGTACTGTGGACTTCGCGGAATTCTAGTAAAGTTTGCATTAGTTGATTCCTTGGCTGATAAGGAGTTGATTAGAGGGCCTTGGCGATGTAGGAGTCGCCTTGGCCTTTGCTGTATTTAGGCAGTATTAGAAGCTTGCCTAGAGCCCAGAGTTATAGAGTTTTCAGAAGTTCTTGGATGACCAGGTGGGCTGTGTATGCCGCTGTGTAGAGAACCTGGTCGAATGCGTTGATAAACATAACGATTAGGCGATTTTCCAAGCTTTTTTAACGCGACGGCGGTCAGTCATCAGGATGGTGGCTAACTCAACCCAGGAAGCCTTGCAACGACGGTCCAGACCTAGAGCTTTGGCCATCTTCTTGAGACAAATGCCTAGAGCATCAGCGAACTGAATGGTCTCCTGTTTGATCTGCTTCATGGTGCAGCCGTTGATTGCGTTGAGGATTACTGCGTTTTGGCGTTGAGTCTTAGTCATTTGTGGTGGGCTCCGTGTGGTGGGTGGTGCGCTTTGTTGAATCTAATATAGCTAACTATCAGTTAGCCTGTCAATAGCTAGCTATATAAAAGCTAGCTATTCAACAGTTAGCTACTTATTAGAATGCCTGATACCCCCTGGTAGGCTAGTCAATGGTTAGCTAGCCTGTGGGAGATGAACTTAGTAATGCCAGTGAGAATACTTTTAGATAAGGTGAGAGATGAGCGCGGCGTCTCTCAGGACCAGCTAGCCAGAATGATTGGGCAGTCGCGTACAAATATTCAGAGTATTGAGCGTGGGAGAGCTAAATCAATAACATTTGCCACGCTGGACAAGATTTGCCGAGCATTGGAATGTCAGCCAGGGGAGTTATTGGTCTGGGTGCCCGACGAAAAAGAAAAACCTGAAGAAGTGGAGACCGGCGATGACCAATCCACCTGACACCCAAATTATTGAGAGTGAAAACGCAACTCTCACCGTCCAAATAGTCTTCCATCTTACTGAGATTATGGCTCGTTACAGAGTCTCAGTAAATGCCTTGTCTGATGAAATGGGCGTTAGTACAACCTCAATCACTCAGTGGCGAAAAGGAAAAACTAAACCTGGCTTAGATCGCATCAATGAAGTAATGGCAGCATTGCTCAAGATTGGGGACCAAGGACAATTGAGAGCATTCCCCTTAGATCTGTCAGACGTCCTGGAGTGGCGAGTAAACAAAACAGATAAACTTAACTAAAGCAACAGTCTTCTGAGGTCTCTCTTTAGTTTTGTTGTGCTACACTGTTCGCAACAGATTTTTGATCAACTGAATAACGCGTTCAGCGGCGAACCGAAGTGTGTCCGCTGATGGTCGGATTTTAAAGAATTGAATTACTGAGGACCTGAAAGTGAATGATCCAGTTTTGGACGTATTACCTAGCCACATAGAGCTTAGAGAGTGGCAAAGTGAATTTTTGGATACCTTTTTCAACAAAACTCTCGATAGAAGTAACCCGGATAGGTCCCCAAACTTTCTTTTAGTAGCTACTCCTGGTGCTGGTAAGACGTGGACTCAACTATCCATTGCCTACATCCTCAAGAAGCGAGGGCTTATCGACTGGATTGTCATATGTGTACCAACAGATCACCTTAGGAATCAAATGGGTAGAGATGCGGCCCAGAACTTTGGGATTGATCTGTATCATTCGACTGGCTTTGTTGACGAGGAAGAATATTGTGGTGAGGTTGTCACATATGCCCAGGTCGCTAATGCTCCTAAGGTGTGGAGAGCCAGATGTGACAAAAAGAAAATAATGCTTTGCTCTGACGAAGTTCATCATCTTGGCGATGACCTGACCTGGGGTGAGAAGTATAAACATGCCTTTGAAAATGCGTCTTACCGGCTCTCTACTAGCGGAACACCATTCCGCACAGACAATCAGCAAATACCGTGGGTTGATTATGAGCAGGATGAAAACACATTAAAGAGCATTGCTGATTACGAGTATGGTTATGGTCGAGCGGTAAAAGATAGCGTATGTCGGCATGTTATCTTTCCGACGTTTGACGCTCATTGCGAATGGCAGTATGGATTTAATCGTTTTAGTGCGTCATACTCCGATGAGCTAAGCAAACGACTGTCCTCTCAACGCAGGAATACAACCATTGATGCCGATGGCCAATGGATTGAGAAAGTTTTTCTCGAAGCGGATTCACGGCTTAGCTCCATTCGAGATGATGGCCACGTTGATGCAGGTGGCTTAGTTGTCTGTAAAGATAAGGCTCATGCCGACAAGATAGCGAAATTAATTAAAAAGAAAACAGGAAGTACACCACTCTTAGTCACATCGGATGACACCAAGGCATCAGACAAAATAGAAGCGTTTGCAGCCGAGAAAGGCAAAGGTGCTAAGCGCTGGATTGTGGCCGTCAAGATGGTTTCTGAAGGTGTAGACATTAAGCGCCTAAGGGTAGCCATCTATGCCTCAAACGTAATGACAGAGATGTATTTCCGTCAATTTGTTGGGCGTGTTATTCGCATGATTGGCGGTGGTTACGAGGAAACGGCTTATGTCTATGTCTATCCTGATGCAGACCTTCTGTCACATATACAGCGCATCAAGGAAGAGGTTAGGCATGAATTTAAGCTAGAAGATGATGGTACCCCCAAGAAGGCTGATAGCAAAAATAAGAGCAAAACTCCTGGCAACAACCCGCTTAAGTTCTTTGTGCCCATGGAAGCCTTGCCCGCTGAGTCGGATCATTATTGGGACCAGAAGCGGTTTGGGATCTTAGAGATCAATGCAGTCAAGGGGCTTGCGACAGAGATGGGCATCCCAGAGGCAAAAACTTTGGCCTTACTAAAAAGAGGTCAAGAGCTGGGATTGGTAGACATTGAAGTTGACCCGCCTGTCTCTAAGCAGGGTTCACAGCCATCATCCAGAGAATCCAAAAACGACCGGAAGAAAAAACTTAGCAAACGCTGTAATGGCATGGCCGTCAAACTGGCGCTTAGCTGTTTAGACATCGAGCCAATTGTCGTCCATCAGAAATGGGGCAGGAAGCCACAATCCAAAATGCAGGAACCTGAGCTTCTTCAAAAACGCGACTGGCTAGGAGATTGTCTATCGATTGGTTCAATGATAGAGCCTCAGGAATGGCGTCGAGACCAGGAGGGCGAAGTCAATGCCTGAGAATACAGTAGCCAAGGAGAACGGACTTTTTAGTGATGCTTTCGGTAACTTACTGCGCAGTGGCAGTATCGGACTCTCTCAGGTGCCTAAAGCCCTCAAGAAAGCTATTAGAGAAAAAGTTTGGACAAACCTATACATCTACCAAACCAGCTCATATGTTCAGCATCATGATATTCGCGAATGGATAGAGGCCCACCCTCCGGAAGGTTTGGGTTCTAAGGTAAAGACTGTTGAAGCACTGATTAAGGATGACACTGAGCTTTCTGTTGAATTCAAAGAAGCTATAGCCGGGAGACTAAAGTTGGTTGGGGCCCCGACTGGAAACAAAAATGCCACGAAGAAAGAAAACAATGTTGGTGGTACCAACATTGAATGTAGTTCGGCTCAGGGTAATACCTCTGGATATCTCTTGGCTCGCATGAAACGTGACTTAACAGAAGCGGATTACCAGGAGGCTGAGGCAAGGGTTAAGTCTGGCGTAGCTATTAATGCTGTGGCTAGAGAATACGGCATCAAGAAGAGCTTGGTAAGGGTCTCCTGGGCAGAAGACGCCGATCCCCAGGCTGTGGCCGGAAAGCTATTTGAAAAGTGCGAACCAGATTTTTTAATGCAAGTATTAGCAATTTTGAATGAGGCTTTAGCATGACAGACACCCCTAAACGTCGTCCGGATAAGCCAGGGTGGGCGTATGACATTGAAGGCTATGCCATTACTCAGGAGCCATTGCTCAGGACAATCGAGTATAGCGGCGAGAAGGTCGGGATTGTTACCCGGTGTCGATATGACGCTGAGGTTCTAAATGCACCACAGATGCTGTTCATTGATATTGACCTTGGAGATCCTCGCTATGAAGACGGATGCTTTGTTGAGACCGAGGAAGAAGCTTTAGATGGGCTGCGCGATGCTGTCAAAAGCCCTATGAAATGGCTGCCTAAATATGGCTTCAGTGTTGAGCGTGATCAATGGATTGATGAGCATAGAAGTGGTTTAGGTTTTCGTGCTTATCGGACAGCAGGTGGGCTTAGATATATTTGCACCACTCACCAATGGTGGGCTGGTCGTGATTTTGAAGATGATCTGATGCGATTTGTGTACACAGATTATCGGTATCGCAGAATATGCAGAAGCCAACAGACTTTCAGGGTTCGACTAACACCTAAGCCTTGGCGCATTAGGCAAGAGTATGTCGAACACTCTGATCGGGTTGAGTGGCGTAATAAGTCTGGTGAAGGGATTGCTCGCACTGCTGAATACGTCACAACCATTGGATCGGATTCGGTTCTGTCTGAATTCGCGGATTTGCTTAGTGTCCATGACTCAACAACGCTGGCCCTAATGGACCGTAGCGTTAAGACCTACCTCGCCTAACCCCCACCAAAGTCGAACCCCTCAACATTTCGCAACACGACCTGCATGGAGCAACCAATGTGAAGAAAAATAACCCGATACTGCTTGATGCCTTCGACGAATGGCTAACCCAAGCCAGTCCTGAATCCATCCGTGAAAATTGCCGTACTGAAGGCGCGGTTTTCTTTGAGTACATGGCTAGGCGAAATGTAGAGCCTGGTACGGTTCGCAATATCATTCACGGCAATACTGAATTAGAGCCTGCTGTCTTGTGGCGCTCTGAGAACCTGGGTATAGTGAGGAACGCCTTAATTTGCTACTACTACGGGCAAGCCGTTATTGATGACCACGAGGAAGAATCAGGGCAATTAGCTGACCGCAAAACCGCCATTAACCTTGCAAACAGAGTGTGGAGCAACTTCAATGAGAACTGAAACCGCCCCTAAACCTACACAGCTATCTGAAGCTGAATTGAAAGACCTGTTTGACCGGTCCTTTGAGCATTGTCACGCTGATATCGATACATCCTCATGGTTTGATCTTGATGTCGCTGATGAGGACCTTCCAGCAATGCCTGACGTGCCATTAGACGGTGAAGTGGCCCTACAGATGCTAGAACGCAAAGTTACCTACTGGGAGCACCTAGGGTGGGTTGATTCGTGCGATCAGGCTATTTTTGGACTCGTCTATGGCTCTCAGTACGCTAAGGCTCAAGCTATTTGTCAGTGGTTGCTAGCATCTCCACCTAAAGGATTAGAACTGGTTAAGAAGGACTGGGTTAAGTACGCCGCTGGTCAGTTTCCGGTGGATGCTGTCACAAAGCGAAACGAACGAATGGATTACTTTCTTGGTCGCATAAAAGCGAATCGGAAGGGAACGTATAAGCCGAATCCTGAGCCGATTTGGCGGCAGCTAGAAAAAATTTAGCCTAACCCCGCCCAGCCGATGCGCGTTAGCTAGTGCCACTCACCAAAGGTCTGCACTAACGGCGGTGTTCTGATCCGGGGTTGGGGGAGTTCTGCGATCGCTTCATCCAAAAGTGGTAGATCATCTTTCTAGTCGGATCGATTCGCTAGCATTCTGAAGAATATACCAAGTGTTCTTTGGAGTTCTTAGATTATGTTGCTACGTACAGCTGCAATTGCTGGTCTTTTCTCGTTGGGCGTTGCTTTGCCCGCCAGAGCTGTTCCCGTTTGTTATATCGAGCTGAGCGGAGGTGCTATGTACAACATGAACCACCTTTGCATTAGCGAGGAAGGGTCTCAACTTATCAATACTGCCCGTGGGTTAAGGCAGCAGTCCGATGATCTGGAAGCCTTTTTTCAGGCGGATCGAGATTTTGAGCAGGGTCGTGTAGAAAATGCTCAGATCCAGCAGAACGACCCCTACGCTAGCCGGGAGTTTTGGCAGTCATCCCAAGAGTTCTGGCAAAGAGAGGTTGTTCAAACAGATAGAGAATTGGCTAGATTTGGCGACATCAACCGCGACATTAATTATGTACAAGATGTAGGTGTTAGCTTGCGGTTAGGTAGCGGGCCTGATGCTCGTTTGCAGGATTTAAGTCAAAATGAGATGTCTCCTTGGGAATGGGCAGTAGCAACTAGTGGGAATTAACGACTGGCTTGACCAACTTGACGACAAATTAGACCCGATCAACTGGCCAGAAGAAATGTTGGGCTACCATAGGGACAGATGGCTGGCGATGTTCTTTTTATTCATGGCAGGGTTTTGCGTTTCGGTTGCTATGCCTGTTTGGTGGAAGTTTATTGACTGGTTAGTTTAGTGGCTATTGAGGCAGAAATAGAATTTGGAACTTGTCGAGAGCAGCAAAACGGACAACTGGTTGAGATTTTTCCCGCAACCAAGCACGTACTGGAGCTGCAATCAGATTTTGGGGAGCTTTACGAGGAAAACGTCTGGGTACAGCTTTTAGATAAGTACCTAGAGGCTAGAATGCACTCCGTAGAGAGCCCATGTGATCGGAGAATGAAGGTTTGGCTAAGGGCTTTGGGAGAACCTCAGGAAGGTGCTTACGCTGGTACGGCAGATTTAATTGAAGTAGAGGAGACGCTATGAGTGATAAATGGATTGCCTGGGACGAAGGGACTTATCCCACCACGATCACGTTTAAGTTGGCTTCAGGCGTGACTGATGACGGCGAGGGCGGGGAGGCTAGTGGCCTGACTGATGTTGATATTGCTGTACGGTTAAAGCTTGTAAGCCAGAGCAAATCGGCTCAGGTTCAACAGATTTTTCCTGGCACCAACAACACTCAGGTCCTGCTATTTGGCTGGGTGGGGACTGAAGCTGATCACACAACGGCTACATTCCCTGATAGCCTGAGAGGCTGGTTAGACTTTCCTGTAGGTGATGCCACGTTCAGCGGAAGAGCAGGGAAGATAGAGTGCCAGGTGCAGCCGTTTGTCGATGCGAATGTTGCGGCTGAATACGGGGAGAGGTTTTGTGCGCGGTGGACCCCCAGCTAGCCCTGCTCCCACACCTCACGCTTAATTCTGTACGGCTCCCCTTGCCCCCTCGTATAAATCATTGCCCCATTGCTATCTAGCGACACCCGCAACACCTCGCTAGCAGCCATAGGAACAACTGACCCACCTCTATCCGCCCATTGTGCTGTGACCAGTGTGGCGGCTTTGCGCTGGATATCTGCCCAACGACTAGAGCAATAGAGTAGGTAGACCAGATTAACAAGAGAACTCATCGCTTTGGCGTTGGTATCTCCGCCCACCATCTCTTTCACCTCTTCCCATCGCTTCCAGGTCTGGGAGGTGATTCCAGTTGCTTTTATTTCGTGTGCCATGTGACGTTTGCCAGGATATCAGGCATTTTAGCCTATCCCCGAAAACCTCTGCCATGCTGTACTCATGGCTGATGTGACTGTTTTTAGATCAAACATTGAAAGAGTGTTGACGGAGGGGCTGAAGTCTACTGTTGATACGCTCGATACTGGCTATACAACAGCTATCGAGTCACCTCGTTATGGCTGGCCAGGAAATACGCTAAGGCGGTCTGGCGAACTAGCTGGGACCACACGGAACATTGTTGACCAGGGTGCTTTTAGAGATAGTCAGGAGTACCGATTTATCAACCCATTCCTAGCTGAGTTTTCTTGGGGAGGGGGTGCTGTTGACTATGCACCTCAAATCTTTTTCGGCTTCACCACCAGGGCAGGTAATAGCTACCCGTCACGCAATCCTGTAGCCGAGACCCATAAAATCACTGACCCGACCGGATTGTTTGCTGACAACGTGCGGAGGTTTGCCGCGTGAGCATTACTCTGGCTGAACTTCGTAATCGGGTGTCTACGGCGTTATCTGCTGAGCTGGGCACCAAGACCTTTGCAACGTCAGGCGGAGATCAGACTGTTGCGGCTCTCACTGTGGATGACGGGTCTGTACCTGTGACCAGCGGTGTGCCATGGGTGCAGAAGCCCAAGAAGCACACCGGGTTAGAGGTGGTAATTGAGCCAGAGATAGACAGCAATATTAGGCCGTTATTAGGTGGTGACTTTTATCTCACCCATGTGACCAGGATTACGCTCAAGCAATGGGACATCACTAAAACCACAATGACGGGACGGTCTCTACTTATCCAAGAGCTAGGCAATCTTATTAATGTAGTTGGTCCCAGAATTGGCCGTAACACCACCCTTGACACGATTGAGCAACAAAGTTTCGACATTATTCAATACGCGAGTTCATAACCTATGCCATCTCAGCCACCCCAGTCTCAATCAAAAGAAGTGACAGAGCCAACAATGATCCTGGCTTTTGTTGAGCCGACTGCCGAAGAAAAGATCGTGGGAACGGCAAAGGTTGAGCTACTGCCTGCTAGTGGTTTGCTCAGGATCATTGCCCATGAAGACATTCCTAAAGGCGCTGTTGCCTGTATTCCAATCAACCAGAGCATGCCTTTAGTCCCTATCGTGCAGCCGCCTGTAAACGTCGCACCCAAATATTCCAGTTTTGACCACTAATTTTCTCATAAGGAGTTCCTAAATCATGCCCGCAGCAGGACAACCACTTTCACCAGCCCAGGCGACTAATACTGTCGTCGAGGGTGCGCTTATCCCGATTGGATCAACTGCTCGACCGACGTCAGGTACAGGCACAGTAAGCGGAGCCGTATCTGTAACCGCGCAAGGTACTGGAGAATCTGTGTCTGCTACTTTAGACGCGGCTTTGACTGGGTCGTTAATTCAAGTAGGCCAACCACTTGAGTTTGAAGCACCTGACGGGACTAGTCGTATCGCGATTGTTCGCACTACCTACGCCGGGAGTGGAACAACCTTAGAGTTGACAGCTAACGAGACAATTCCAGACAACAGCACTTTTTCTTTTCCTCCAAAGGCTCGATTGAGGCAGTCAGCAGACATTAATCGCAGCACAGCGACTACCACTTTTAGTTCTTTTGATCACTCTGTAGCGTCTGTTTCAATTGGCGATACCACTGCCGATGGAACGTTTAACGGTGGTTACAACTATTACGATGCATTTTGGCAAACATGCCAGTATGCGCAGACGAACAAGCAAAAACTTTACATCTCAAGACAGCTAGAAAGTCCTGATTCATCCGTATTTGGCACTGGTCCCATTACATGGGGTGTTGCTGTTATTTCTGGGTTAAACAGCCCGGCAGCTAACGGTGCTGAGGTGCAAGGGAACGTAACTGTTGCGTTTGACAGCGTGAATGATATTGACCCACAGACCTAATGCTTATCCTCAGTAATCGCAACGTTTATTTATTTGGCAAGCCAATTGAGGACGGCGTCTTTGCTATTGCTATTTGGCTAAAAGAGAAGGCGATCGCAGGCACAAGCCAGGAGCTATGGATTCGTGGGGAGGGCGTTACCTATGGCTTCGTAAACATTCCCTTGCAAACAACTCAAGTCCATACCGATATTCTTTTACCTTATGTCACCACCATGGAAACTAAAGCCAGAGTACAAGAGGATTGATGTACCGGGCACGACTCCGTTTGACGTTCCGCTTTATTACGGCCAATTAGCCGAGGAAGCGATTCTCTGGCAGCAGCTAAATAAAGATAAATCTATTGTCAGCGCGGATGCGACTAAGCGCTATGTCGAGAAAGCGCTAAGGCTAAGGGACGTTATCGACGACTCTTTGACGAGTGAACAGCTATCAAAAATACTCACTCTTGAGTTAGCTACGGAGCTGTTTGAGCTGCTGTTTTACGGCACCAAAGGCAAGCCTGAAGTTTACGAAGTAGAGGGGGTGTCCGTCGGAAAAAAGAAATCGACTGGGAAGAGATCTACTGGAAAATCCAAATCTACTACCCAAACCACCCCAGCTTCAAAGATTTTGGACGTTGCCCAGTCAGCGTGATCTCACAAGCCATAGAAGTCTATGAATCTGAGCGGATTAAACAGCTTGAAAACGTTTCTCGCCCGCTAGGAAATCTGGGCTCAATGGTTGCCAGGATGGCAGGAGTAAAGAACCCAGATACAGCATGGTTTAACGAGTTTGAGTTAGTTCAACGTAAGCGAGATGTGAATAAAGTGTTCAGCGTTGAAGCAGCTGAAATCTATGTAGAGCAATGGGGAAAGGGTCAGGTGCCAAATTGGGTGGATTCAATGATCGACATCGACAAAATGAAGTTAGCAGCAATTAAGTAGTGGTAGACGCAGGCAGAGTCATATTTCAGGTTGGCATTGACCGCCCCTCGATTGATAGGGCGACAGCTGACCTTGAACGAAGACTCTCCACCGCTGGAGACATTGATCTGCGTATCAACACCCCAGCATTAACAGCGGCTTTGGGGGGTATTGAGCAACGTCTTGATTCAATTAGCACAGCCCAAATACGCATTGACACTTCACAAGCTCAGCTAGCAATCAACAGCCTTGAGGACTCTCTAGATCGTGTTGGTTCTAATTCTGCTGTTCAACAGTTAAACAGACTCCAAGGTGAAATTAGGGATACAGGCGAAGCTGCTAGAGATGCTGATCGTCCCATTGGCAATCTAAACGCAACACTCCAAGCTTTTCAAGGAGCTGCTGCATTTGTCGCTTTAGATCGCTTAGTTGATTTGTTTGGCCAGCTGGCCGAGGGCGTTGCAGGCTTTGCCCAAGAGACCCTAGAAGTAGGTGTAGCCGCTCGCAATGCAGAAACGTCTTTAACTACCATTTTGGGCTCAGCAGAAGAAGCCCAAGCGGTATTGCAGGACTTGTCTGATTTTGCTGCAACCACCCCGTTTGACCTTCCTGGCATTCGTGCAGCTGGCCAACAACTATTAGCTTTTGGGTTTGAGACGAATGAACTTATCCCCACGCTAAACGCCGTTGGCAATGTCGCAGCTGGGGTTAATGTCCCGTTTGATGAGTTAGCCGAAATATACGGTAAAGCCAGAGTCCAAGGGCGGCTGTTTGCGGAAGACATCAACCAACTTACTGGCCGAGGCGTTCCGATTATTGCGGAATTTGCGGCTCAGTTTGGCGTTGCTGAAGGTGAAGTTAGAGGGCTGGTTGAATCTGGCCAGATTGGATTCTCTGAGCTGGAGCAGGCATTTATTAATCTATCTAGCGAAGGTGGGAAGTTCTTTGATTTGCTGGCAGGGCAGTCCGCTACAGTAGGTGGTCAGCTATCTAATATTGGAGACACTGTTACCCAGTTTCAGGAGCAATTATTTAGGGCGTTTGAGCCAGCACTAGGAGCAGGACTTGAGACATTAACTAGGGCGTTAGATGAAGCTGCCAGCAGTTCAGAGGCATTAGATATTCTGTCTGCGGCTGGAGAGCGGCTTGCCATTTCTCTAAGGGAGAACCCTGAATTAGCAGAACGCTTAGGGCAGGCTTTGGCTAGGTTTGCGGACAGTGGGGCCGAGGCAGTTGCGGCCGTGCTGGATCGCATTAATCAGGCGCTGCAAAATCCTGAAAATATAGAAGCCTTTGCCAGTGGAATAGAAAACATTGGGCAAAGTTTGCAAGAGATTACATCCGCAGCAGTTGCAACATTGGACTCCATTGTCGCGCTGATTGATGGGCTAGAACGGCTAGGATTAGCTACTTCACTTGAAGAGTTTTCTGAAGGTGGGGTTGGGTCATTTAATAGGCTTCAGGAAAACATCCAAAATTTTGACGGTGTTAATTTGAGCATCGGTTTTGATGGTAAGTTTGATGGTCCTTTATCTAGACTGCTAGGGCTTGCTGATGAGCCTTTAGAAGTAGAGGTTGAGACTCCAGACCTTGAGGCCAGGTCAGTCGCTCAACAAGATGTACTAGATAAACAAGTACGGGCAGCTCAACAAGCTTCTGACGAGGTAGCCGAAAATGATGCAGCCGCAGCACGACGAGCCGCATCTGAACGTAATCGCATCAATGCTGAAGCTGTTGAAGAATTTGAACGCACTCAGAAAGAAGCTATTGCAGCAATTGAACTGGCTCAAAGCGATCGCATCGCTGGGGTTTTGCAAAATCAAGCGGCTAGCAATATCACCTCTGGACAGGCTGATTCTCAGATAGCTGAAATTGAAGCAGATGCCATCAGAGAGCGTATTGCCTTAAGAGAGCAAGAGATAACTCAAATTCAGCAACTAGAAACTCAAGGAGCGCTGTCTGCAGAGGATGCTGCCGAGCAAATAGCCCAGGCTCGTCAAACCACTAGTGACTTAGTTATTCAGTCCATTGAGGCTGAGATAGGAGCACAGGAACGGGCTAAAGACGCAGCCTTAGAGCGCTTGGATGTGGAATCTCGTTTAAGTAGCCTCCAAGCTGAGCAGGTCAATATCCAGTCAAATATTGCTAGTGCCGCTCTGCAAGATCAGTCCAATCTAATCAGCGCACAGGTAAGTCTAGAACAATCCCGCCTGTCACTTTCCCGTCAGACTCTTGATGCGAAATTAAGTGAAGCTACAGCCGCCAAAGATGTATTGTCTGTAGAAGATTTGCGTGATCGCATTCTGATTAACCAACGTCAGTCCATCGCGGCTGAGTTTAATGCCCGTCGTCAGCAACTACAAATACAGCAGCAGTTAGCCCAATTAGACGCAGATCGGCAACTACGGTTAGGGCAGATTGCCGAAGCTGAGGCACGAATAGCGGTAGAACGGGCACGGGTTGAAGGCTCTAGTCAAGAGGAGATTCAGGGGCTTGAGGAAATAGCCCGACTCCGTGAGCAAGAGACCCAGGCGCTAGAGTCCCAAGCCAACAGCAAGCGCAACATCTTAGCGGTGCAAGCTGAGCAGCTAGACCTAGATCAAGCTATTGCTGAACAACGCGCCACCCAGGAACGTAGGGATGCTGCTATAGCAGCATTCCGTCAGCAACAGAAAGACCTTGCCGATAGCCAATTACGCACCGAAAAAGAGCTAACCCAAGCCACAGAGCAACGGGCGCGGGCAGCTGATTCCATTGTCTCAGCTCTGTCTGGATTGCAGGATATCGGCGGGGAAGACGCTTTAGGTAGCCTAGGTCAACTAGAAGAGAATTTACGCTCTGCTCGCCGTGCTGGCTTTGGTGGTAGCGATGCCTCGCAGCTGCAACAGGCCATTTATCAAGCGCAGCGACTTGCTCGTAGTGGCGATGGCTTCAGTGTGGATGAAGCATTTAGGTTTGCCCAACGTAATTCTGATAACCAGTTTGCGGGTGGGGTGTTGGACGCTGTGGGCTTGGGTGGGGTGTCGTCATTCCTGGATGCTCAACAGGAAGTGGCGATCGCTGATAGTCAGATAGAGACGCTAACCACAAAGCTCGATGAAGTCAGGCTGGCTGTAGAGAACCTAGAAATCCCCACAGGAATCCAAAGCCTCTCAGTCAGCACCCCCGACCCCGTAGTAGACGCCGCCACAGTAGCCGCCCAGGTTGGCCGACAACAGCGCATAGCTAGGGGGCAAGTGTAATGGCAGCTCCGACCACAACAGCGCAAGGGATTGTCTTATTGCTAGGCGGTTACACGCTAACCATCACGCAGTTCGGTCGCTACCCTGGCCGCTACCCTCGCATCGACGGCGCTTACACATCCATCGAGAGAAGTATTGCCGGAGCCTCAGCGCGTCGAGGACCACGATCTAGATTTGCCCTATGGAATTTTGATGCCAAATTAAGCCTTGCCCAGCAGGAAACTTTGCGCCGAATGGAAGGGGCCTACTGGGGTAATCGCCAAGCTTGGACACTGTACGACTACACAAACTACTGGAGTGAGAATGGGACATCTAACACCCGCGCTATAGCCCCCAACAGTACTAGCGCAAGCGATGGAACAACAATTCTGTACTACCCACGATGGCAGGCTGAGCCCACGGAGCAAAGCGGCTTTGAATTTACTGAGCAGTCAGACGGCTTTGATCTAGTCTCCTTCCAATTCACAGAAACGGAGGTGGTTGCCGCGTGACCGTCGATGTTTCTGCTTCTCAATGGCAACTCACCATCACCATCCTGGACTCAGACGGCAGTGCTATCGGTGGGGCTAATGACTACAGCCTAGCCATCGAGGATGTTGAGCTAACCTTTCCCGAAGTCCGTTCATCCAACAGCATCAATACGCTTCTAGCCTGGGAGGCTACCGCCACACTAGGCCATGATTACGTAGCTCTCAGTGTAGACAACCGAGACACCACAGCCAGCCCCACAGGCGCTTCTCTGCTGGCCATGGGAAACCAAGTAGACCTCACTATCTGGGATGGCAGTTCATACGTTCGTGAATGGCCACCGTTGTACATCTTGCGCACTCCTGACCCATTAAAAGATGGCGGGGATGACCAGTCTATCCAAATAGAGCTGGGCGATTTGTTTAAGCTGGTGGCGTCTCAAGAAGCCCCAGAAAACGACTACTCCGAAACCCCCCTCGGCACCACACGAACACCTGACCAGGTGATTAATGCGATCGCTTCCCGTGCAGGCTTGCCCACCACCACCACCGACACCATCACCACCGGTTTCAATCTCACAGCACCAGTCCCGAAGAACAACACCCGTGACTGGTCTAGCTTCATTGGAGAGATAGCCGCCTGTAATGGGTATGTGGCTTGGCTGGATAAGAACGAAGACTTACGGCTTACCCCCATAGACCTTGAGAAAACCTCACCCGATCTAGAGCTACTAATCGGTCGGGACGAGGTTGGGCTCAATGGCTGGGTGCCCGTGAACTTGGATGAACGTCCACCGGGTGAGCTGGTTGTAATTGGCGGGGGTGGTTCAGCTAAGCAACTGCAGAACCCAAGGGTGGTTCCTACCGTGACTCCTGAGATGGAGGCCACAGAAACCACGACCATTAACACAACACTGGGCAACCCTACGACAACGATTGAGTACGAAGAGCGGCAGTCGTCCAGGCAAATACGGCCAAAAGTCGCAGCTACATCCGTGTCCGGTGGGTTGACTACGGTCTCAGGACTGAGTGACAACACCAGCACCGCTCTCAGAGATTCGCAGGACTTTAACACCACGCACCGCTACAACGGAATAACCAAGGCACTCACTAATACCACCACTCGTCGTGATATCGCCAGGGGGTTGGCTGGACGCGATGCCTACCGAGACACTGAGGGTAACAGCGCCCTAACAATCATCAGTGATGCTGAGCTAACCACAACCGACTACAGCTACGACAGCGTTTTATCTGCTGGACGACTGAAAGAGCGGGTCATCGAGACCAAAAAACCTTATTGCTTGTTCGAATGGGGTCAAGCTAAGCCCGAATTCTACGAGCTAAATCGCTTCTTATCTCGTACCTGCTTCAAACAAACAACCACATGGGAGCGAGTACTAGATACCAGTGGCGATCCGACCATTGAAGCGTGGAAAATTACCCAAACAACAGAGCGTCCCCGTGGTGTTGTTTATCCAGAATATTCGGGGGCAAATCCAGAGACCCTGATCGTAGACCCGAACTTTGATCTAACCTTCACCCGCACTGCATCCGACGGCAGCACCGAACCGCCCAAGACGCAATACCAAGAAAGCCTCTACTCCCGCGACCCGCAACAGCACCGTAGCTCTGTTAAGCTCACTCCCTTGTCTGGCAATGCTCACAAGCTAAAAACAGGAACTATTCGGGTGTCAGCGCCGGTTATCACATCGGTTAGGCAGTGCTCAACTCTGGCTGAGTTGTACGGACTTTGGCAGCATGGGTTGTCTTTGGGTAGGTCGTTTGTTGGGGCTATCCCGTCGATCATGCTCTCTGGGTTTTCTCCTGTGATGCGGGTGGACGTGACTGACGGCAATGTGACCAAGGCTTACTTCATGAATGGCCTGACCATTGCCGGGGGCAGGGAAGAAACATTGTTTGGCTGCAACCTGGGTGAGGTGGGCGTTGTTGGGGTGAGTCCTGCGGATGTAACGTCCCCCGTTTCGTTGTCCTACCCCGCTACGGGTTCAATCACCCTTCCCGCGTTTACGTTCAGCGGCACCGCAACAGGTGAGCCAGCAGCAGGGGGGAGTATTATTCTGCCTACCTTTGGATTCTCTGGCACGGCCTCTCCTCCTGCATCAGCTACGGGCTCAATAACATTGCCAGCGTTTAACTTCTCCGGAACAGCTGCACCACAGGGAGACGCTACGGGGAATATCGTCCTACCTGCATTTAGCTTCAGCGGAACAGCCAGCCCACCGGCTACGGCTACGGGCTCGATCTCAATGCCAGCGTTTACCTTTAGCGGGACTGGTGGGGTGAGTGATCCTGACGCGGCCGCATTCATCGCAACCTGGACTGGAACCTATAGCCAAGCAGAGATAGACGCTGTAGATGCGTTCTTTATCAATATGAAGTCTGACAGCCTATACGCCAAGATGGACTTCATGGTGTTGCTGGCGCTGGATAACTCGGTTGATGCATTGCGATGGATGAACACCCCAAGCACATCAGCTACTAACAACGGGGCCACCTTTACAGCACGTCAAGGCTTTACGGGTAATGGCAGTAGTGCTTACATCGATACTGGATTCAACCCGAATACAGCAGGCGGGAATTACAGCCTGGATGCAGCGTCTTTAGGTGCTTATTCCAGAACAAATATCTCTGAAGCCAGTTATGTTATAGGTGCTCAAAATAGCTCTACATCGGGCAGAAGCTATGTCTCTCCTCGATGGTCAGATGGTTTTCACTATACTGACGTAAACGGTGGCGGTGGAAGCCCCTGGACGACTGCTAGTAGTAGTGATTCAAGAGGTTTGTGGGGTTCTTCGAGAACAAGCAACACGCTGAAAACTGCCTATCGTAACGGAGTTGTTCAGGATACTGACGCTAGCTCCTCAAATGCTCTACCCGGTCACAACCTTTACTTACTTGCTCTAAATAATGGCGGTGCAAGACAGGGTGAGTCATCGGGGCAAATTGCCTTTGCTTATGCGGGGGGAGATTTAAGTGACTCTAACAACGCCAACCTGAGCACACATGTAACAGCCTTGCTCACTGCTTTCGGAGCAAACGTTTAACTACCTAAAGGAGACTGATATGACTTTTGCATTTTCTGACGCTTTTAGAACAGCTGCAGCCGAGACAGGGGCTGTGGACCTACTAGACGGGGGGACGCTTAAGCTCTATACCTCTGGTCTAGGGACAATGCTTTATGAGTACACCCTTCCAAGCCCTGCCTTTGTTGTTGGGGGTACAGCTGGCCAAGCTGAATTGCAAGGCGGCTCTATCAGCGACAATGCATTGGCAGGCGGCGCACTAGCTGACTATACCTTTGAAGACTCTTCCTCGAATGTTCACGTGACAGGTACTGGCGAGATTTCATTGGCAGGTGGTGGCGGGTCCTTAGAGGTTTCGCTCGCAAGTCTCACGGTCACATCTGGCCAAACTCTTGATGTTACCGGCTTTAATATCACCTTCCCCGCTACCGCGTAATGACCCTCGCATCCCGCCTAGCCGCCGCCAACATAGACCGCACTACCCAGCGGCAAAACCTAGAATCTCTGTCACCCGAGCAGCCTGGGATAATTTCTGGCGTACCTGTGTCGGAGGATGCCACGGGGATAACCCTAGAGACCGAGAACGATGGACGGATAAAGGTTTATCGCGAAAATGACGCACCTGAGGGGATAACACCATCCCAGGGTAGGCAGTACCAGTTGTCGGTGAACGGGACAAGTGCGCGGCTTCAGGTGAATAGCCGAGGGCAGGCACAGCAGCAACCAAGCATCCCAGCCAAGCAGATCATTGTTTCGGACAGAGCCCCTACCATCGATGACAAAGGCAGGACAGATCTGCCGTGGTGGATTGATGTCACCCCTGCACCTGCTAATGGGTTGTTTTCTGCGGACCTGTACGTATGGACGGGAGTAGTTGACGGATATGCCAAGATTAGTGGCGGCGGCAACACCATAACCTTTGGCGACGGACCACCTTCCGATGGCTTTACCGGCACGCCAACAGCCGGCACTCAATACTGGGATAACTTTGTTGATCGCAAATGGCTTTACACAGCGGCGAACGAGTGGAAGCCTGAGGCCAAGCTATCGCTAACAGTTCCCCCATCTAGCGCCGTGACAGACAGCCTAGTCGTCGGTGATCAGCTGTTGCTTGGTGAATATTCCTGGTACTGGGATGGTACAGACTGGGAGAAAAACCATTGCTGCGAGAATGGGCCTGACTCTCCGCCACCTAGTTCTATTTGTCCTGAAGGCTGGTCTTGGGGGCCAGATTGCCCAGAAGCAGAACCTGGAGATTTCTGTAGCCCTGTTGGTGAGAATTGGACTTGTGGTTGTCCTTCGATTGGAATTTGCCCTTAACCTATGACCTACCCTTCACTCTGGACCCGCGCACCTAGGCCACGGTTCACCAAAACTTACAACGTTATTCGGTCTCACGGCGTTGGGGCTGTTATCCCTGCAAACGCCTGGACTCTTTACAAAGACTTAGACCCTGCTCAACCTGACTGGAGTTATATCGATGAACGAATCAAAGCGCTGCCGACTGGCCACCCTATTCACATTCACCCCATCCTAAACAGAGGCCCCAAAGAAACCTGGCAACGGATGACGGGGAATCTCAAAGCCTTAGTCTGCCCAGTATTGGAACGCTACGGCGACAGGGTAGAGCGGTTCACGATTTGCAATGAGCTTATGCTCCATGGCCTCGATAGGCAAAAAGAGTTAATCCAACTGTTCTACGATTTGGACGATGACTTTCCCAATCTGAAGCTATGGTTTGGTGAGTATGGTCTTAGGTCAAAGCATCGGGTACAGGGCGGGGACGGAGTCCTAGATGTGATAGATCGGGTTCAATCTGTTGCTTCTAACTTTGAAGGCGTTGTAGCTATTGACTACATTGATCTGTCTCAGTCAGGCACTAACAACTACCTGATGGGATTGGCCAATCAGTTTCGCATCCCAGGGCGATATATCAGAGAGCATGCGCCCGAGACACTTTTTGAGTGGATAACAGCAGTAGAGTCGTTGTACAAGTCGTTTGCCGCGCCCCAAAAGCTATCAGATAACCTAGCTGCGATCGCTCAAACAGGGGCCAAAGTCGCCTTGGAAACAAGCGTTTACACGGGGCCAAACCCATCACACTACACTGAAGCTTGCCAGAAGATTGCATATCAGGCGTTGTTAAATCTTGCGCAGTCGGTTGATGCAGACTTTTGGCACTGGAACTTGTGCGATGCATCTTGTTCTATCGCGTGGCAAAAGGAGCGGACAGATGAGGAATGCCCTGGTTGGTTCGACCGGGATGGCCAGGTGAAGGGGTGGGCGCGGGGGTTCCTAAAACAAACACCCCAGCCATAAGACCAGGGTGTTTCTGCCTCTCTCATAGCGCCGGACCGAGGCTAAACCGGCTTTGCGGGTATTCTGCACAAATTCCAGGGCTACTTGTAACACGCCACCCCAGGGCGTCACCATTTAAGGTTAGCCATCTCTGGAATTTAACCAGTGTCTCTTGGTTCGCAACCGCTAAGCCGCGAAGAGCAAGCGCCTGCAGTGACAACACCGTTCGCAACGGGTACCACCCACCCTTCTTTTCTGCAGCAAAGGGGACGCCCAGACCGTCAGGCAACAACAGTATAACACCCCAAAAAAGAAACCGCCCCAACGAATCAGAGCGGCGTGGTGCAGTCGGCACATAGGTGGGTGGGGTTAGGATGAACTGCTGACATAAGCAGAAGGTCGAACAACATTACGAGGTTCACTTTCCCCTGCAACCAACTGAATCGTGATATCTGTCGGTCGGTGCCATAGCCAAACAAACCGACGGAGCCCAAAGCCTGACCAAATACGGCCCCATGCGTTGTCGGGAATCTCCCAGTTATCGCCTAACACTCGGTTAGCGTGGCTCTGGGCGGTGTATGGAAATGGCTCAACAGTTCCCCCGGTTAGGTTATCCCCTGCCCACTGATTGGCACCTTTGATGGTGGTCAGCGGTATGTCCTCTAAGGTACTGGGTTGGATGAACTTTTGGGCGGCGTTAATGCCGATCGCTTTTAGGATTGGGCTCATGCTACCTCATCCTCACCGCTGTCTAAGATCTCTTGAATCTTTTCAGACACTGCATTCATGTCTTCTTTCACTGCGGCGGCTTCAGCCAAAGAGACACCATCAGCTCCTCCGGACTTATACCCTTCGTAACGTTCTTTCAGAGTAGTGATAGTCAGCTTTGCCATGTTCAAGGCTTCTTGAGCGTAATCAACTCCAGAGTCAGCAAATTCGCCCAGTTGTTCAATGCTCCCTAAAACTTGAGTTCCTTTTTCGGTTTGGAATTGTCGAGCGAGAATGCCAAGTACGCCAGCAAGAATAAAAAGATTTTCGCCTAGGTCAACGACTTTGAAAACGGAATCGGGGATGTCAAACATGGTGGCGGATCCTCAGGAGTGGTTTAGATTCTGAAATGAGTAGGCATGAAGCGGAGATACCACAAGGATAGCCTAGGATTCTCGGGGTTGTTGTTGAATGAACGTCACCAAAGAGTAACCTTAGGCCCATTTCGATAATGCCATCTCCGAGACGGGCCGGTATCCGTATGGATAAACCCATTCCCCACAGCCAAACCCCCACGACTCACAATCTTATCTTTCTTAATCTCATAAAAAGCCTCAACTAAATCCTTCCCAATTGGTACCCAGTCTACGGCGCAGCCTTTGATATGAAAGGATTTTGAGCTGCCACCCACCCGGCGATTTTCACTTTTTGGCCTTAGCCAGCTATTAACCCGGAGTGGCACACCCAGAATATCTCGACACCGCTGTACTCGCTTAGCACCTTGGATAATCCCCCGCACTTCTTTCATGGTGGTGGGCATTCTGCGCGGGTTTCCACCCTTCGTAGCCTCTGCCCAGGTGAAGTTACACGGCTTGCCAGATTCCCAGTAGATAGGAGCAAACAGTCGCACTTTGTTGGTGTGGCCAGGGATGCTAACCAATGGACCTAAATCTTCATCTGCCTTAGGGTCTGCAACCTCACTCGGGAGCATTGAGCCAACAGCCTTGGCAACAGCTGCCTTTTTCGCAACACTCAGCGTAATGGGTTCGTCCTGCGGGTCAGGGTGAGAGCCTTCGTCTACTTGCAGGTGTTTAGCCCAGCCAAACCAGCGAATAGCAGGAGAGTCACCGTAAGGTTTTGCTAACTGCATGATGTAGTGGTCATCGCCGTCCACCTGGTCATGGATAACGTTCTCACCTTCATAGAACAGGATGTCATCGAGGCGGATCGTGGTGCCTTTGGGGATAGGCAAAAGACTGTTGGGGATACCCATGGCTCTCAGCTCTGAGCTTTGAATGGGCATCGACTTAAACTGTGTGTCTTCTATTGTTCGGACAACAATGGGATCGGGAGTGTCCATAACTTAGGGTGGTGTGTAGCGACGTTCAGGAATCACGCCCATCCTACCCCAACAGCCCCAGCCGCCGCTGTTACGGAAGGGTGAGCTATCATGCAGGTGCGATAACAACACACGACACATGACAGAGAAATTAGCACAGAATCTCAAAGCCTTCAGAGAGTCGATGCGACTGACACAGCAGCAGGTTGCCGATGAGGTGGGTTTAGATAGAACAGCCGTCGTGAAAATAGAAGCTAATTCACGGCAGGTTTCTCCTGGGGAGCTGATTCAATTTGCTGACTTGTTTGGCAAAACACCTAACACCCTCCTGGGCGTAGCCGACGAAACGGACGCACTACGTAAAACATACGATCATATCTCACTTGTCCAAAAGCTATTAGCCAGCGCACAGATAGAGCTAATGCGACGGCAGTTCACCCATGATCAAAGCAAGTTGAAAGAGCCTGAATGGTCGATGTTTGCCAAAGTGACACACCGACTAGCTGGGATGACGTACGGAAGCGACGAGTACAAAGCGTGCCTAAAAGAGATGCTTGATGGGCCGCTAGGTCATCATTACGAGCATAATCGTCACCATCCAGAGCACCACTCGAATGGTATTGAAGGGATGAACCTATTTGATGTTTTGGAAATGTTTATCGATTGGTGTGCAGCAGTTCAGAGGCATGATGACGGCGACATTTATCGTTCTATTGAGCTAAACACTGAGCGCTTTGGCCTATCTGATCAGTTGGCTAGAATTTTTGAAAATACTGCAAGCTGGGTAACAGATGAATTCATTGGCCTAGATACTCAGAAAGACTTAATGGAGCCTGATCTGCTCTTTTTTGAGCGCTCCCCATTAACGCCGTTTGCGGCAGCTTTGACGGAGGCAGCTGAAGAGGCTGAGTAAGACATTCACCTCCCACACCGCCACGCCCAAAGGCAGGGAGAGCAATCTCAAGAACCAGGAGTAGATGCATAAAAAATAACCCCAGCACTAGGCCAGGGTGGGGATGCTTGTGCTGTGAATGGAAAACAGGAGAGTCTGGGTGGTAAGCCCGCAGGAGAGGTAAACGCCTTAAAAATACATATAATTTCTCCCATACTAGCGCGACTCTTCAAAACCGCAACAGTTATCATGGACACAACTCCTGAGAATCCCTCACAATGCACCGCATCCCCCGCCTTATGGAGGAAAACGACCTGGTTGGCGCGGCTATCGTGACCCCGACCGGTGGATTTCATGTCGTCAATGACCGCCTCTGTGAACTCTTCGGCTATTCCCGTGAGAAGCTCCTGTCCAAGACATTCCAAGAAATCTCCCACCCTGACGACATTACCCCAGAAGTTAACCCTTTTCGTACCCTAATTGAAAGCAAAGGCTCGATTGAGTCGATGACCCTAAAAAAGCGATATAAGCATGGGGTGACTGGCGAATGGGTCAGATGCCTGCTAAAAGCTCAGGGGTTGTTTGACGATGAGGGCAATTTTCTGTATTTCCTCTCCAGGATTGTTCCTACTCACGAACTCACCACCGCCGAAGATCGAAAGCTAGAAAAGATAAAATCCGCCATACAACAGGACTTTGTTCTTCATTATCAACCCATTGTCCGGCTAGGGTCTAAGGAGATCCAGGGGTATGAGGCGCTATCCCGCTGGAAGGATGGCTCTAAACTGATAATGCCAGGGGAGTTTTTACCACTACTCAGAAAAGGTCGGTGTGAACATCTTTTGTGTCATTGGGTGATTGAACAGGTAACCGCCCAGCAGAAGAAACAGGAGAAATGGTTAAGCTTCAATATCTCCCCGCTAACCGTGGCCAGGGATGATTTCATTGATCAGGTGCTGCCCACCAATGGACACCTGGAGATATTAGAGTCAGAGCTTGTATCGCGTGAAGTCACTAGAAAACTGCAAGAGGCACGCTCTAGAGGGATAAAAATTACCCTTGATGATTTTGGCACAGGTTATTGCAGCTATGAGCGTCTGCTAGGCGGCGAGATCGACTTAGTAAAGATAGACCGGTCTATCATCGAGCGACTTCCAGGGGATAGCGCCACGGTGATGATAAAAGCTGTGACAGCCATGGCTAATGAGCTGAATATTGCGGTAATTGCTGAAGGTGTGGAGAAGGCTGAGCAGGTGGAGGCGCTTCTAGAGCTAGGCGTAGAGATGGGCCAAGGTTATTTGTTTGGGAAGGCGGGGGAGTTGGTGGGGTGATCCATAGTGAGGCAAGAAAATAGTAATGAAAATAGCAATTGCAAGTGACTTACATCTAGACCACCGGCCAAAACAGTGGAGAACTGTTGTAGAGAACATTGCCGCTGTTGATGCTGATGTTCTGGTGTTGGCTGGTGATATTGCCGAAATTATTAACCATCCATGGTTTGACGGCTTAAGCCTGCTGGCAGGAGCGTTCAAGAACGTAATTTACGTGCTGGGAAATCATGAGTATTACAACACGCCAGCACGTAAATACAGAGTCGAAATAAAAGAACTAGAGAAAGCGTTCTTAGGGTTGCATATCTTAGAAGAAAGAGTGATAGACATCGATGGCGTTACTTTTGCAGGGACTAGCTTATGGTTTGATGCAGACGAGCCAACCGCCTATTTACAATCTTCCAGGCTAAACGACTTTAGGTTAATTCCAGATGCATGGAAACGGATAAGAGTCTCAAGGAAAGAAAGTATAGATTTTTTGAAAGACTTAAGCAAAGTTGATGTAGTGGTAACGCACCACGCTCCTACCTATAAATGCGTTGCGCCTAGATTCGCGGGAAGTTCTCTTAATATCTTCTTTGCTAATCAGTTAGACCAAGAGATTGAGCGACTTAGCCCCAAATACTGGATTCACGGACACATGCACGACCCGGTAGATACCCAAATAGCTGAGACCAGAGTTATAGCTAACCCCTTAGGGTATCCTCACGAAAGCCTAGAATGGAAACCGGTGGTTATTGAGATTTAGCTCAATCCAATTACTTCCCACCCCCGCAAAACACTTCATACCTTGAAAACTGCTCTCCCATCCAACGCTCCAACCCTGCGTGGTCATCCCCGTAAGGAGCCCCTGCAGCCTTATACAAATCAAACAGCATCGACATAAGCGCAGCCACACTTAGTCCGAGAAAAGGGTTTGGGGTGTCGGGTGGGATGGTCATGGGGCAGGAGCAGGCATTTTAATAACAAGCCCTTCACACATGGGCTCTCCGTCTTCAAGGATCAAGAACTTTTCTTTCATTTCGTCGGGCACGTCAGCCGTAATACGCCAACTCAAATTACTACCTTCAGGGCACCACTCGGCATGGACTAAAACAGCATTGTCAAATCTTTTAGCTAAATCTTTAACCTGTTTGATCGTGGTCAGACTTTCGTAATAATCCTCGGATATTTCACCGCTGCCATAAACAGGCAAGACACCTTCATTGCCCACATAGCATGAGATCCCCTCCCAGGCACCAGCTTCATCACGGGTTACCCCGTCCAGTTCCAAGAGGTCATCACTCTCGCCCCAAAGAACCAAAAACCTGTTTACCTTAGCTAGCCCTCTTTCCTGAAGGCTGAATGGGTACTCTTGCCCTGAAATCCGTTGCGCAAATTCTTTTAGTTCCATCACAATCCAAGCCCCTCTGCAGCTTTGTATAAATCCTTCATTCCTTCATCAAACTTAGCCAACCCCTCCCGTATCTCGACCAATGGATCAACAGGGTTCTCATCCTTCAGTCCACACAGCCAGTCAAGCGACGCATTCATCACAGCCGCACACTGAGCAACATGAACCAGCGATGGGCTACGTTCTTTCCTGAGCCACTGAGAAATAGCCCCCTGAGAAACCTTTGCAGCCTTGCCTAAACTTTGTTGCGTCCATCCACCCTGTGTCATGGCTAGGGTGAAGCGATCGCAGAAAATATCTATATCCATGGCCACAGTATAACAACTGTTTTACGGCCGTCAACACAATACGGATAACAGAAGAACCCCCAGCAGCCTCACCACGCTGGCTAGTACTTGCTGAGGGTATGGGCTTGGTGAGGTAACGGCCCACCAACTACCAGCTGAATGATGGCGCGGGACAGAATCTTTAAACGAGAATGGGGTGTCTTATTTAAAGACCCTTTTGAAATCAAGGCTTTCAGAAGATTCTCGCAAGAAATAGCAAAACCGCCAGGGCAAAACGCTCCAGCGGTTTCGTCAGCTTCTGAGGCTAACGCTTGATTGCATAAATCCAGGGGCGGATTTTCACCACCCTAGCCGCAAGTTCCCAGGCAGCCACACATCACCATTGCCTCACAATGTCCGTTACGAAGCGCAAGTTACAGATGCGGAGTCAGTTTCCGTCCTGACTCTAACCTTGTTTTCAGTTAAATGCTGAAACGGATAAAGCAGCACCAGAGCAAGGCCATCATTAATATAGGCGATGTGTAGAGAATGCGCCTTTGATCGTTTACCTTTGTTTCTTGGCGCTAGGTTTTGCCACCGCAACCAATTACGCCATCACGCCCCAACTCCTTTAAATACAAGGGCTGTAGCACCTGCTAAGTAAAAACCGCCAGATTGTAAGCCCAGCGGTTTTTCTAGTTTCTATAAGAGATTGTTTTTGTTATACTAGACCCCATGAGGGGCGAGGCCCTTAAGAACAAAACTAGGAATTAGGCCTCCTAGCAGAGTTCAGACCCCGCCACTACCGACATCCCAAAGATACGCGAACGCACTTCATCGGTAATGACTATGGTGTCATTGTATCGAAAATTGATCAAGTTGTCGCCCCGTTCTGTGGATTCAGAGCAGGGTTTTTGTGTGTTTGGCTTCTCAGTCGGTAGCGCCTCATATGTAGTGACTGAGGTTAAACCATGGGCGAATCAAAGCGCCGCCAAAAGCTAGATCCAAATTATGGGAAAACTCCCGATTTACTTGTATCGGCATTCTGCCAAATCTGCATCGAAGGCACCGAAGGCGGAAAATTTCAAAGGCATGTTGATGCTGCGTTAGGTGAGTCAATCGACCTGCATCAAGACTTGCTGCTTATTTCCTTGTTGGAAGCCGTTCTTAGGTTCCCGTCTGTGGGCGCTGAGAACATGAAAATGACTGGCGTGGCAGAAGAATATATCGCAGGTGCTCTTAATGCCTTTGAGCGATGGGGGTTGAACCCAACAGAAGAGGCCGTAAATAAAGGGCTTGCAAAGGTACAAAAGTTTCTTGATGAGAAGGTATTTAGCTGCTCTGAGGAAATGGAACAGGATCCTAGGGCGGCCACGGAGTCGTTCTTCAAGAAATACGCATACGTCCCTGAGGCGACCGCTTAAGTGTCATCCCTCCCCGCCATACGAGTACATAGCCGCGTTTTAGATTGCGGTCGTGCTGAGGTGCCTGTTTGGTACTTCAGCCGATGGTTGGACCCTAGTGGTTCGGCTAAGGTGTGTTTCACGGTAGAACAGGCCGCTACTTTTCTTCAGAAGGGTACGTCCACAATCTACCGTCTACTCAAGGCAGGTGAGGGAATATTCTGGTATCGCAACACCCAAGTGAGAAGCCACATTGAACTCCACTTGGTGGGCATCAAGCAGGTATGCAAAAACTTGCAGCTAGGCGTACATAAAAGTGTACTCGGTGCTGTCGCTGACGTACCCGTGGAGACGCTTCAGTCTCGGTTTGGATGCAAGGCTATGTCGACTTATTTAGATGCGTTGCAGCTGCAGGCACAGGCGTGGTGGAGAGCGAGTCAATCAGCACCTGAAAGCATTAGGCATTTTGTTTTGAAACCTTGGAAGCAGATCTCTTCGGTAAAATCGACCGGGGCAAGCGTTGGAACTAAGGGCAAAAGACAAATCGACCGTTATGCATTCGAGTCTGAGGGGTGGACAATCCCAGGCGCTACCATTGCAGGAATCAGAAAGCGAACTGACTGGAGGAGCGATCGCACAATCCAACGACGTCTCTCTGATAAGGTGCGATTACAACATGGCCTAGAGCCTCTACCCAAAAAACGGGTTGCTGCTGAGGTGACCAATCCTAACGTGATGGCTGCATTAGCTAATTCATGTACTGGTTACTTGGTCGATAACAACCGAGTATACAAAGTGCTAAAACACACTGCCCATGAGTTCTTCCTTCTGAAGCACAATATCTATGGGGATGATGGGATTCAGTTGTTGGGGCTAAGGCGGTTGCGTGGGAAAGTGAAGCACAGCCTGAAAAATGCAACTACCGATATTAATACAGGACAGAAATGAGAATTTGCTAATTATGAGTGAAAATACTCAAGAAAAGAAAGTAGTACTTTTAGACATCGAGTCAAAACTTGCAAAACCCGAAACTTTACAGAAGTATTACGACTCCAAAACAGAGGACCAACTTGAAGCGCTTAAGATTCTGTGGGCTGCAGAGATGACCAGCGAAACCCCTGAGATTCTTTACGAGGATGACAACCCTCAGCTAATGCAATCACTGAACATGAATGACACGTTTGGGTGGGCATTGGCATGGGGTGAGCATGTTCCTGATGATAAGTTGGTGGAGGTGGCTAAGCTGTTCAGGACCTATGGCCGTTGTGGGCTTATCTATTGGGTAAGTGAGCAGAACAATCAGACCCGCAGTGAGTTTCCGGCGATAAACCGACAGATTGATTTTGTCAGGCAAGAGGAGAAGCTGTGGGCTGAGGCTGATGGCGATACGTCGAAGTGGGCTTACCAAGAGGTTAATTATTGCTTGGGAGGGGAACAGTCATGAACCAAACAATTTCCCGCGACATCCTCACCGTCACTCACGGTGTCATAGTGCAGCAGGTCAATTGTCAAGGTGTTATGGGCGCTGGGCTGGCTAAGCAGATTGCGGATAAGTGGCCTAGGGTGAAGGAAGAGTATCTAGAAATATGCAACCGAGCGGTCAAACCACCTCTTGGTTTTTATAAGCTAACAAGAATTAATGAGGGTCTTTCTGTCGCGTCTGTATTTGGTCAAGATGGTTATGAGAGAAAAGGTTGCCATACAAATTACATGGCATTAATCGGCGGACTAAAGCACTTGCACGCCTACACCAAAAACCTAAAGGGCGAGACGATTTACTCTATGTATATCCCCCACGGCATCGGCTGTGGCTTGGCGGGCGGAGATTGGCATGTGGTGAGCGCGTTGATTGAGCAGGAGTTGCCGGTTAACTAAGATTAGTTGACTGACTCTATTTCAACAACTCATTCAACTCCACCCCATCAACCCGAGATCTCTTCCGTTTTTCCATGGCTCCTACCTTGGCCGTGAACCACAGCAACCCTTTGCCCATCCGCTCCAGCAATGGCAAAGGAACGTGCAACAGCTCAACAATCGTGAATAACACTGTGGTGAGTTCGGAAAGACGCTCTGCTTTTTCATCTACGCTGGCAACGTGGTTGTAGGTTTCTAACTCCCATTGGCGATATTCTTCAGACTCTGTTTTTCGTAGGGAGTTTTCTGATTTAAGGAAGACGATATCTTGCCGTAGCTCTTTATTTTCTTTGACTAGTATGTCGATGGCTTTTTGCTGTCTAGCGACGATGCGGTGGAGTTCTAGATTGTCGGGATTGCTGCGTATTTTTTCGAGAATCCATCTCGCCCAGTTGCGTTTCATTTCGGCAAGGCGATCGCTCTCTGCCTGTTTAGTGGATGGAATGACTCCAACACTTGGTACGCTGTCCTCTTGTTCCACCCTCTGAACCCCCGCAACTCCGATGTATACAGGTTATCGTGTGAGCAGATATCTTTCCTGAAAATGCGCCCATCCGATCATCTCTTAATCACGGAGATACCCACAGGCAGGCAACATGAAATTTACTTAAGCGATCTTCGGCAGAATGGCCCAATTCGTTTTGGTCGACTAGACCCGTTTGACGAAGACGGGAATAGAGTTATACCCCGCTACATCCAGCTCGGCGTACTAGATGAGGGTAGCGATGAAAAAGAGTATGTTGATGCCCACCAGTGGATTAGTAAATGGCAGTGCAATGTATTTGCTGATCCACGGGATGACGAACCTGGAAAATGGGATTACTATCTCCAGGATGGTGCTGTTATTGATGGGCGGCATATTCCCAGCAGTAGAGGTATTCACCTAGGCTCTACCCAGCTAAGTAAGTACAATCCTAATCAGCTGCGTCCTGGCCCTGGTCGTTGGATGTTGTTCAAAAAGTTGTCAGGGGCACCATCTGGGTACCACTGCATACTTGAGTGGCCAGGGTTAAAGCAACCTGGAGACGACACAAACCAGGAGCCCCCAACGCTACAGGAGTATAAGAGCTTAGAGCAGGAAAACGAAGAGATTAAGCAACGGGAACGAGTCTTTCGCAAGCAGGCCAAAGATACAGCTGAGCAGGTTCAGCGCCTTGGTCAGCGAATGATCGAAATGCAGGAAAATTTTAGGTCTGAGCGCCAGAGTTTAGAGGCTCGCCTGAATGATCAAAATAATCTTTTGTTCGAAGTGAGCAAAGAACTTAGGGCCGAACAGGAACTTAATAGACTCCAGGGTAATGAGCAAGAATTGCAGAGGCAGAGAAACGAAGAAGTAACCAAGCAGCTAAATCAGCAAAAGAAGCGAAACCGCCAAGTTAAATTAGCCCTTGTTACTTTGGGGATGTGCTTGATCGTGGTCGCTGTTGTAGGGTTTGGATTTGACTCTGAATCTATGTCTGAGCTACTGAACTGGATTCCTGTGCTGGCTGGGATGGTATCGGTGTTGTTGGGCACCCAGGTTGTCCCCGCAGACTAACCCACCCCACCAAAAAGAGAGGGCGACACCCGTTGCTCTAGGCACCACCCTCTCTTAGGTTTAAACTCAACCCTTTGAGTACCCTCTTATTCTAGCTAATTTGCCTGTGGATTTCTCCCCACCTGAATGATTCCACTGGTTAATGTAGGGGTGAGAGCATCGCCATCTGCGTCAGTCCCTGTTATCTGAAATGATGCGTAAACGCTTGAGTACTTTAGGGCACTGTTAGCGTCGGCTGGTGTTCGTAGTAGCTTAGAAGTTTCGTCTGCAGGGATAAGAGCTTTCCATACCCCGCTTCCTTCATCGGAAAGAGTAACAGGATCAGTTATCTCAATTATGGGTGTATCGACGTCGACCGTATTTAGGAGCACTACATTAACCGCTGTGATCGTTGCCCCTGCCCACGTGGGGGTGAACGTAAGCTTGGCAACATTACCCGCTGTGATGGTCTTGCCTGTAACAGTTATTGACATTGGTTTACCTCTCCTGTAGCGGTGACTGGCTCTACGGTGGCAGGAATGTTTTCTATCTCTAGCGTGGCAGTAATGACCTGCTCTGTGATGGTAGCTGCGATAGCTGGGATTGCGACTGTGCCTGACACTTCAGGGGTGGAAACCGTGCCTGTGACGTTGGGGGAGACTGTGGTGGTTCCGCCCCCCGACCCACCCGCTACAAACCAACGAAACATCCAGGTCATGGGGCCTCCGTTATGTCGTACTCATCGTTACCCAGATCCGTGACTACTTTGTCCAGCAGTACGGTGGTGGTGCCTGCCTGAAGTTTCTGGTAACTGTTGGGGCGGATCTTCTCATCCGCCTGGAGCAGGGCTAGGCAGGATTGGACACTAGAGTCTAGGGCTACGGCGGAGATGTCGATGGTTGCTTTGAATGCATCCTCTCTGTCATCCGAGGTGAAATAGGTGTAGATATCGGCTGCACTGCTCCCCGCGCCACTGCCTACTGATGCGTTGGCTAGGGCAGCGGTGGAGAAGATGCCAGGGCTGGCCAGTGTGCTGTTGAGGTTGCTTAGCCAGGTGTCTTGGGTGGCGGTGAGTGCCCCGCCTGTGGGGACGGTGATAATTTCTACTTGCTCATACCCAACCTCTGCATTGACGACGACGCTAGGCGATAGTGGAGAACGGTCAATGATATCAACGCCTGACACAGACCCATCATCAGAGATTGGCTCAACCAATAAAGTTATCGTGTGTGAAGCGTCGTATGGGACCGGCCTAGCCCCTTCAAGGTGAGTAACAAAACGTTCGGTAAATCGACCAGCACTCTTAGGAATTCTTCCATTGCCCCTAAGCATTGGCCGCTGCCCTCGAATGTCCTCGCCAGCACTAGCGCGATAAGCCCTTTCCTCTAGGTAGGCCGCTGCAAAATCAATACCATTGGACACGGTATCAAAGTGCAAATAATAACGACGATTAGGATAATCCCAGGTTTCGACTTGAACCATTAGATAAAGTTTTCAGCAGCAGGAGAAACAGTGGCGCGAATGATTGAGGCTGTTGAGTCCAAGAATATACTCACTTCATCAAAAGTAGCACTACCATTTCCTTCTGCTACAAAAACAATCGTGCTGTCTAAGTCCGTTTCAGAAACAGTAAATCTAATTTCTCCGCCTACAACATCGGACTCGGTTCCTGAGACAGCATTGCTATCCGCGTCAGTAAACGTGACAGGATCCACAGTGTTATGGCTGGCGCTTGTAAACGCCTGATACCAAGCATTAGTGTCATTCACCCATGCTGTTGGCACAGTGACACGAACGTCCCCAACCTGAGGAAAGCTTTGCTCTGTCCCTGAGTCATCAGTAAACCGAATACTGGTTCTGTCAGATGCAGCGACATTGTTGATGTAAAGCCCTTGTCGAGTCACCAGAACAGACCCGTCAATCGTATACAGTTCCTCAGCTCTTTTAGGCAAGAAGGTATTGGTGGCGTCTTGGTCTACGTCCGTGTCTTGAAGCATTAGCGCGTCCAAGAAAGCTCGAATCTCGGCCAAGCTTCCACCCCCAGTATTAGAGATGATTGCCGAGAAGTTTGCTGACTGCGTACCACCCGCGCCATCACTAAAGCCTGTAATTGTTTGAGCAGTGTCGTAACTTGTGTAAGCCATCCCAGTCCATGGGGCAATTTGTGAGCCTCCATAAACATCAGCCAGCGTGAAGTCATTTGTGGTTGTTGGAGCACCATCACCAACACCAAAGCCCTGAGAAAAACCGTTTAATTCAGAAGCACCTGAAGCCGTTGCGGTTGCTGATGTATACCCTCTGCCAAATGTACGAACGGAGACAATCAATTCGTAAGCTGTGAAGTCAAAGCTCCCTGCACCTGTGTCTCCATTAGCCGTGCTACCAAACGTCTGGAGTACCTCATCAATGGGGCCAAGTCTGCCAAAGTTAACAGGCGCTGCAGCCTGACGAGCCGCAATCGTGACAGGTTTGGGCACCAGCTGGTAATAGGGTTGTGAAGTAGAAAGGATGTCGTTTAGCGATCTCACCCCAAAGTAAACGCGGTTGATTGCTCCATCCTTATCTTGGCGAGAGACAATACCAGAACTGCGTATCTTAGGAATGTCTGCTGGGGCTATCCGTCTAGAGTAGACCGTTTCAAACGCACCAGAGAATCTAAATACGCCTTCTGTGAATGGCCGTGAACCTCGCAAGTCTTCGTTGCCAGTAGCACGAATCTGTCTTTCGAAGCGGTAAATAGCTTGCTTGGTTATACCAAAGAAATTAGTTAGTGGATTCGCCTCAGCGCCACTTCCCAGATCAACGGTAGCGACCTCGTCCACGCCAAAAAGTTCTAGCTCTCCAGTCGCGGGGTTGGGGTAAAAGTTGCCGTCTGGTGTACCCGATCTCCCTTGAGTGCTTAAAACAAGTAAAGAAAGCGCGTTATCGACCGTGATAAGTTGAGCGGTAGCCATGGTTACTCCTCGATAATATATTTATTGTTTTCATCAAAACTGCCGCCATCAATGTCCTCAATCATCCAAGCTCGGACAGCCTCAGTAACAGCTTGGGTAAGGCCAGCGACTGAAACGGTTTTAGCCTCTTGGGTGACAGGATCCACGAAGCTCACCTGTTGAGCTAAGACGCTAGGAAGCAGCCTAAAAATTTCATTAGTAGTACCACTAATAAATTCAACTTTTCCGTCTTGTTCTTCGACTTGATGGATTTCAGCTCGGATAACTACATCAGAATCAGGTCGGGGCAATTCAAAAGATAGTGTATGGACTCTTGCGTGCTTCATTAGAATGCGTCCTCTGCCTCTAAAATATCCCCGTTAGAATTGATGGTTTGTGAAACGGAGAGCAGGCGAATCACTTCTCCATACTCTTTAAACCCATCGGCAAAAACTTGTAAAAATACATCGTCTCCAGCTTGGGAGTGCACCCACTCAAAGCTTGTACCTGACAAAGATTCTATTCCTGCCAATTCAGAGCCAAAATCAGGAAGAGTGTTGTCAAGGTCATAGATTCTTACTTCGCAGCCTGTTGGGAGGTTTGCTACGGTCAAGGTAAGCTGATCCGCCACCACAACCAAAGTTCCCGCCACCACCTCAACATCACTCGCGATGAACCCCGTACTCCCCACATCGAGGTTTAAAGTCTTCCCTGGGGCATTTAATCGAAACTTCCGCACCGCCGGATCAACCGTGAAGGTGATTTCGCTAGCGTCAAACGTCGCACCACTGGACCAAGAAGCATTCTCAAAGTCGATGCCATAGTTCGCCCCAGGGCAATTAAACCGAGACCCCGACAAATCCGCCACCCCATTCCACTGATACACCGTCCCCGCCGTACTCCGCTGGATGTCTAGCTCCACTGCCAAGCCACCAGAGATTAGCCCTGTGGCGTCGGCGACGAGGCCCTGTGCGTTGGTGTCGTTGGGAATGGTGAATGTCGTGGGGCCGTTAGCAACCAGGTTGGTGTAGGTACTGTTGCTGGCCAGAGTAACCGGGTAAGGGAGGTCGATGTTGCGTAGAGTGAGCTGGTCTTTTGTTACGCCTGTGCGGTTGTCTGTGAAGCCAGCCTGGGAAAGCGCAGTGATACTTACTTCAGGCTGATCTAGTGGGTCTTGAGCAAATAAAAGGTCAGAAATATCTTCGGTACTGCCCGATGCAAGAGTGAAGGGAAACGGAATCCTTAACGACAAGTCCAACGACCGGAATGGATAGGCCGATTCGTTCGAGATTGAAACATTAGTATTCAGAACATCCAGATAGTTCGTAACCTCTGGCGCTGTAATCTCATCCCCCGCCTCACCGTCTGACGCTGTGAATGCTGTCCCGTAATAGCTGGTGATCAGCGACATATTACGGTTGCTGTCGTTTCTTGTTGGAGTCCATTCAATCCTCACCCCGTCAACAGCCGTGACATCGAAATTACCCGCTGAACTTTTGGGTGTGGCGGCAGGGTCAATCGTGGCGAGACCCTTTTGGTTGATTGGGTAGAAGTAGTCCGATTTGCCAAAGACAACGTAGTTACCAGCCCCAGACCTTAGTCCTACATCGATGGGAGCGTTGGTACGGGTGGAGCCTACATAGAAGATAAACGCGAGTTGGCCTGTTAGATCGTGCGTCGTGTTGATCAGGTACTCGATGAAGTATGTACTACCAGCGACGTACGTTACGCCCAACACCTGCACCAACTGCCCAGACTGGTTGACTGTTGGCGAACCCACGTTGTGATTGATGCCAGCGTAATTACTGGCATTCAAAAACTCTGTTCCTAGTGAATAGCTAGGCGCGGCCATTGATGCGGGTGACGTGGAAGATTCTCAGGATGGTCCTATCTTATCAGCCGTACCCGAGAATGCCACCCAGCCAAGAAAAAAGGGAGCGTTCCCACTCCCCCTCTGACATAGGGTGCATCTACCAAGAACATGTTAATCGCTGTGACAGATGTTAGTTCTCCAAAAACTTCCCGCCCCGCGGTTTAATCTCCGCCACCATCAGGTCAGGCATGTGCCACGTAACCGCACCCGTATGCGACAATAAGTCGATTACCTGCTGAACATCCGCTTGACGCTCCCCCGATATCGCGACGATGGGGTTGGGCTCTTCCTGCAGGGTTATCCATGCAGTGTAGTTGATCGGGACTGGGTTTGGGGTGGTCATTGGGCTCTTTCTTCTTTGTTCGCAAATCCTCTGCACCCCGGCACCACTTCAGCTCCATTGGCCGAGTCCATGAACGCGCCACAGAATCCGTTAGCGCCTGGAGTGTCTAGTTGAGAGATCTCGGCTTGGGTGAGGAGCTGGAAGTGTTTGCAATTAGAGCAGCTGCGTGTCATATCATTTGTCTCCCAGTCCCATGATGCCTTGGATCGTTTCGCGTGGGGTTGGGGTGGAGGATAAGACTTCTTTTTCAATAATCCCTTCCAGCCCCACAATGCGAGCGCGGTTACTGTCGATAGCTGACTGCAGGCATTTAATTTGGACGTCTTTTAGTTCGATAGCATTCGCTAGGTGGTTGTGGCTGAGTAAAGACGTGATAGATATGGCTGCAACGAGAATGAGAAAAATAATAGCTGAAATCATTTGTCTAGGCTCCAATCACTTCACCGCGTGGAGCGAGATATTTTTTCAAACCTTCAGTGTCTTCAATTGCCTCAAGCAGCTTTATCGTCTCTAGGCTTCTCAGGACATTATTCTTAGCCGTACTACCAAAAACCAGCTCAAGCCGCTCCCCATCCCAAACAACTTCCTGCTCCAGGTATTCACGCTCTTTCTCTTGAAGCTCATGATAGCGGTACCATGGCGCGGTTTGGTCGTATGGGAGATCAGGGTGGCGAGGGTGACCGTTTTCTTCTCGCCAATCAGCCCAAGTAGGATCAGCCATCATGTGAGCAATCCATTCAGGGTGCTCTGGTTTTGGATTGACTGCAGCTGCTAAAAAATCTTCCTCTGATGGATCAATATGGTCTTCACAGAAATAAAGACCATGCTCGAAATGTGGGTCGTTCTCGCCTTCGTACCTACAATCAACTCCTCTGTATATCTTTTTGTTGCACTCAGGATGATCGCAATAAGCAGGCACTCCGTAGCCACCAAATGCTTGCTTCCCTGCTCTTTCTATTTCGTAAACTGCATATCCCATTAGCCCATTCTCCTAAGGTTACTACTCACACGGATTCCCCGCCTTAAACTCACTCGCCACCACCCAGCCGGTTTTGCCGCCGTACTGGATTTGCACGAAGAAGCCAGTGGGGGTGCAGGTAGCAGGCATAGGGGTGACGGTGCTGTTGCTGGGGATGCGGTCCTGAACGAGTGCGCCGAGCTGCCCTTTGTCGAATACAGGCGTTAGATCAGCTTGAGAAGACGATGTTGAGGTCGCAGCTGAAAACTGATTACTAGGTGTTGCTTGGAAGCATGTGCTAAGTAAAGCGATCGCACCAATCGCCCAAAGCCAGTCAGGAATATCAAGCCCATGGTCGTTGTAGGTGTCGCCCTGAAAAGGGTTGTTCCACCAAGGCTCGGTAGTGTTTGAAGTCTCCTGCTGCTGGCTATCCCAATGGCCGACAAATTCGTCCATCTGGTCTACGTACCAAACCTGGGTACCAGCTTCTCTCACTCTCTCGGCGTTGGCGTAAGATTCAGCCGTATTGGACGGGGTAAGTCCAGCAATTACATGTACCCTATCTGGGCAATTGTTTTTGTAGATAGTCGATTGCCCCAAAGCCTGTAATAGCGATGACCGGGTGAGCTTTGGCTTTACCTCAATAGCGTATTTGTCGGTGAGGACATCAATCCGTGATCCATCGGGGAATTCAACCTCTCTTTCCCCGCCAACATAGCTGTGGATGAATGCCTGTAAAGCGGCTTCGTTTTCAAAATTCATTACTTCCACCCGCAAATAAAAATAACCAGCAGAATAATGACGGGAATAAATAAAAAGTCCATAGCTAATCTAATCCAAATGTTTTTGCAAACTTCTTGACAACCGCCCAAATAAGCTTTCGTTCACCTTCGGGTCGATTTGTTAGCAACGTTGCTAAGGCTCTGGTTTCGGGCCAATCATCCATTGTTCTCGAAACTATTAATGACATTGCTTTTCTAATTGTCTCAAGGGCGCATCTGATCCCCCTTCTCTGCTCTAGCTTTTGCTGTACTTGCCTTAGCGAATACTCTTGGGTTTTTAGCTCTTCCAGGTCGCTAGGATAAGCATTAATCAATAGCTCTACGCTGCATCGCTCGTCTCCTGGCAACTCAAGTAGATCGAAAACCTGAGACATTACGGTGTGATGAATGCCCCAGTAGCTAGCCATTGCCTTTAATTGACCACCCTGCTCCCGCTGCTGAATAACAAGCGGCTGGAACCAATGCGAAATAGCTTCAGCTTTACTGCGTTTTGCAAACCCATTTACTTTGATGAAGCGACCAATAGCCTGAGGGCTAACATCGATTCCAAGGTCGGACAGTTCTTTTTTAATTTGCATATTTGACCAGCCAAAAGAAGCGGCCAATTTAATCAAAGAACTGTACTGACTGAGCATTAGGGTTTCGCCTTTGTACCGGATAGACTAAATACTAAGGCAAAAACTAGCGAACCCGCGAGGCATGGGAGATATAGCCACAAAGGGGCAGTCGTCATCCATAGCGCTACCCCAACACAACCGCTCATAATAACGAAGTAGCCAAGGGTTAGAATCGCGGAATGCTTGCGGCCTGCATTGTAAAAACGTCCTGCTAATTGACCAGCTTCGCGGTACTGCCCAGGCCCACAATGATGATCAACAAATAAGCCTACATTTTCAGTAATCCTGTCTGTAAATGATTCATCTATCACCAACGTAGCCATATCTGCTAGCTGCTGACCCGTTTGCTTGGCATCGCTAGTTATTTGCTGAGCAGAAAGCTGGATGCTTTCTGTATCTCTTGTGTGACTTCCCATAGCTCTAAGACTGGTTCAATGTACGGTCTAACTCGATAACCTCCATACAGCCCAACGAATAATGCAAGGACTGAAGGGGCAAGTACTTTTACCAATACCCTAATCCCCCAATACCCTGATCCGGAAAATCAAATATGCCTGCATTTTGCCGTTGATTACTTTGGCCCGATAGATGCTGCTCAACCAAGCTAATCACATGCTCACTGGCATCTTGCCGAGAGCCATCGGTAAATATTAGAACTCTTTCATGATAATCGATGCCAATAACATGATTGACATTGGCCGAAAGACGAGGAGTTATTCTAAGTAAACTTCCTGTCAATGCCGGCTCAAACTCTCCAGTGGCTGTATCCATCCGCCCTTGTCCTAACCGCTCCATTTCACTTTCTCCTTAACCAAAAAACAGCGCCAACAGCGCCAAGCCCTAAGACCATGCTGGCATTGCGAGCAGTAGACAAGCTATCGCCTCTAATCTGATGCAACTCCCCAGAGCGTTCAGCGATCGCAAGGCTACTGAAAAACACAACTCCACTCAGAGCAACCAAACCAAGTAAAAGAGTTTTGCCATTACGCCCCATCTCAGCAATGCGCTGATGCAAGACTGATTGGCTTTCAGGCTCCCAACTTTCATCAATCGTTTGACAGCTTTGATCAGCACCCAACAATGGTTGGTACATCCAGTCCGCATCAAATTCAACGTTGCACTCATAAGGGAGCTTAGTTGTATGAAAATAATTCACTTAATAACTCCCTTGGTAGTTCTGTGTTGGGTGCTCGTAACTTGATTTTGGGCTGCAGCCACCACCAAACAAAAAGCCAAGTAATCCAATAGTGAGTAGCGCGGATAGAACGGTGGTAGCCGCTCTTATCAAGAAATCCTGCCGCTTGGCTGTCAGCTGATTTTGCTGAACTTCGTTGTTTGCTTTAACAACTGCACTGATAGCATCGGTGACCACATAAGAATTGACGTCTCCAACAATCTCTAACCCGTAGCCATGGTCACCTTGGAGCATACGGATTGAGCCCTTAGCCCTGTCCGTTTCCTTCATCTTTAGTGCCTTCAATAGCAGCAAAATCAGCTGACTCAATGCCAGGGTTGGCGCTAGGCAGCCGCAGATCAGCCACTTGAGCAAAAGTTTCAGTAATGCCGCCAAGCAGTGTACGAGTGACTTTACCCATCTGCCCAAAAGCCGTAGGCATGTTTTGAGTAAGCCGCGCAGTGTAGCTCTGCGCAAACGCCTGAGTAGTTAGATCGGCTGCATTTGCGCCCTCGTCGACAGCCTCTTGGACGAGACCAGTAATAGAACCCGCTGGGGTGGTTGGCACTTGTACATCGTTCAAGGCTACCTCTTCTGCGGGGACCTGCGCAGGTGTAACCGCAGATACAGGGGCCTCGGATCTCACCAAACTATTTTGAGTTTCTTTTGCCTTACGTCGAACCATTTAATTAATTCCTTTCTTTCGTTTATGTAACCAATAGACAGTCTGAGTATAAGTAAAGGCTACTGAAAGTGCAACCTTGTTTTTATGCAGCTGTCGCAAAGACTGAAATGGTCCGGCCTCCCAAGACATTTCCGCGTTCCATTTCGATTTCGGTCAGCAATAGATTGCAGTGGTCCCAGCTTCCGCCCATAGCCAAAGCATATTCTTTTTGCGCTGCCATTGAATCAGACTGTTCGTCAAACGCATCAAAAAACTTTCGTAGTTCTTGCGCCCCAACCCGCTGACGAGTTTCAAGCCCAATCAATTGACGATGGTACAGGTAGCTTAGGTAAACTTCCCAGGCAACGGAGCCAGGAACCGAACGGCGATCATAATCGTGCTCGTGCAGCGCCTGAATCTTTCGAGTGATCCAGGCGGGCGATACACCAAACTTATGTGCCAGTTCAGCTTTTGAGTAGTTTTTAAGCATGCCAAGACGCTTCTTTACCGCGTCAATAGGCTCCAAACCTTTCATTGCTTTGTCTGCTTGTTACGTGACTGAACCTAAGGTAGCACAGGGGACATTCACTATTCAAGACAAAGTAGCGGTACGTGCACGCAATTACGCTTGTTTCACGTAAATACTGATTCAAACCCCTGTTTAGTGTATTGACTAAAATCAATGCCTAATCCTTGCGCTATAAGGGATAGAGGGTTGACAATCGAAGCAGTTAGTGAACGTACACTAAAGAGCTGCGCCGCTGCAAAAGAAAGGCTTTGGTTCAAGTGTGCCAGTTAGCCAATAAAAAGCCGCCCCAACGATAGGAGCGGCAGCTTAGTTATTTGGTTTTATGGACCTGGCTACATTCTAAGAAATGAAGTGAAGGAGAGTCAGCTTGGCCTGATTAAATTCGTGTGTGTTTTTTTGGCATCCGTACACCTGACAAATTGCGTCCACGATCTCAGTCCCCTGGCGTTTTAGTTTAATCACGTCCATCACGTCTTTAGTGACGGCTTGAGCCTGTTGGGTTTCAGGTGCGGCTGAGATATGAGTGCTTGATGGTTCATGGGCTTCGTTGAACAGCTGTTTGCGTTTGATATCTGGCAAGTACGGCATGTTTAAGATTTCATGCCCGCTGATGTTTGAGTAAGCCAAAAACGCATTAGGCGACTCTTTTAGTCGTGCGATCGCACTAGCATAGATTTCTTTGCCCTGAGCATGTGTTGGGATGGGTGAGCGTCCAACTAGAGCGTGCTCAATTGCCTGCTCTGCTCCAACTGCGAATGGAACTACTACGCCAAAGTTTTTCTGTAGTCCAGTGTTGATGCCAGCATTCTGAACCTGATGATCTTGGCCAAAAATCCAAACAGCTACATTGTCCTCACGACCCATGATGGCAATGTTATTTACCATGCTCACCAAAGTATCTTGATAGTTGATAGGTTTGTCGCCCCTCTCATTTGCCGGAACAGACTGCCATTCTCTGATCATTTCCTTGGTGTGAAAATCAGCTAGCTCCAATGTTGCCAGCCATTCATCAAGGACAACAATCATGGGAGAAGGATCATAGGGTTGCCCATTTTTTTCAGCCTGCATTCTCTGGTTCTGGCGTTTCACCATTTGAGCAGTTACCCATTCCAATCGAGCCACTAAAGGTTCAACGGTGTAGCTTTTGCTCATATTCAGTAGAACTACATGTTTTTTGCCGTCAGGGGCTATCTTATCTTCGTAACCCAAGAAAGGTCCTGGCTTAGCAGTGCTGAAATAAAAATCAGTTACAGGATTCCGCTTAAGTCCGTAGTCAACAGCCCCTAAGAGTAAAGTTGTTTTACCTGCGCCAGTCTCGGCAGGAATAAGCATATGCTTCCGTTTGCTGGCAAAGATTCGCTCAAATAAAATATTTTGAGCATCGTCGATTGTCAGCTGTCTTGAATCAACCGACGATGGCTGATGGGCCTGACTCTGTTGGGACGTTGGTAAAGCTGACTGGCTAATAGGCTGTTGCGGCGATGACTCCGTGACTTGAGACTCGGTAGCAGGCATCAATACATAACCTTGCTGAGCAATGGCCCGTTGTTCAGCTGCATAGATAGCGTCTGCCCTAGCCTCTTCCTCTGCTACTTCGGCGACAGCCTTTAACCTAGCGTTAGTATGAATAGCCTCATCCTGAAGAATGGCACTATACCGCCTGCGCACAGATGGCAGTAAAAACAGGCCTGCCAAAGAAGAACCACTAGAGATCAGCATAAGTGGCAACTTATACCAGGCGTAGCCGTTCTTTTTGCTCACGTAAGCCTGCCCAGGCTCTAATCGCTCGACTGTGGAGCCATCAGCTAAGGTGTATTGAGGTAGCAGTTTTTGACTAACAGAGACAGTCCCGCTAACCAAAGAAACTGCAGCCAACAAAACAAGAGTATTTTTACTAAGCATTGCTAGCAATCCCCTTCAGCAACCAGCAAATACCCCCCCCAACAACAATGCCTGCAACACCTAACGCTATGCCACCAATGACACCAGCATTGCCTGTCTGCATCAAAATAAAATCATGACCCGCTAGCACGACTCCAAGTAGTCCACACAAGCCATAGGCAATGGCCTTCACCCTGGCTGCGTACCCTTGAAGAAGTCCGTATACCACTAACGCCAATGCGCCACAGGTTAAGCCCATCACGACCCCAGGCAGCGCTGGAGGTATTAGTCGAGCGAAATAAACTAAAGTAGCTAGGCACGAAATAGCCGCACATCCAGTCAAAACAATCTGAATATTATCCAAAGGCGTTTGCGGTGTATCGGGAGTTGGGTCTAGCGCTGTTTGCTGCACCATCCCCGCGAAATCTTCAAGTTCAAACATGGCAAATAACTAAGTTCGTTTATGTAACGCACAGACAGTGTACTTAAAAAAGAGCGAGATTGCAACGCTCTTTGGCCCCTCACCAGCTAGCTGTCAATGCTTTCTTTAGTCCCCCGAGAATGCCACGGGCACGACCAGCAGGGATCTCGCCGTTCATGGCTTGAGTCATCACCTGGTTATACTGCCTGCGGGCGCTAGCTGTTTTTTCTGCTCCGATGATACGGGTGCGCTCTTCTTTAATTTCCCGCTGCGTGGTTTGGCGCATGACTTGCATTCGAGTCCCTGTGCCTTGCTTTAGCTTAAGCAACCTGGCGGATAAGCTTTGTTTTTGGATGGCTGCATCAGCGCCAGCTTTTGCCGACTGCCATTGCAACTGGCCTTGGATTTTTTGCTGAAGTAACTTTTCGTCTATACCGGCCTGATGAGTTTCCGTAGTGAGCTGAGCAAGAATTTCGTTGATAGCTTGGTATTTATCAAGGCCAGCTTTCATTACGTCAGCCCTAAGCTGCTCTAAGGTTTGGGCGTTTTTTAGGATGTCATTCAACTTTTTGGCGGCATGCTTGGCAAATTTAACCTGCTCTTGCATCTGTTCGGCAGTCAGGCTAAGTCGCTGCACATCTTCAAGCGTCATGGATTGCCCAAGCTTAGTTGGATCAAACCCGGTTAAGCGTTGCAGAATCTGAGCAGCTGCCTGTGTGTGCTGAGTTTTGCCTGTTCGCAACGCGGGTCTAAACGCTTGTGTGGTTGGGGTGCTAGTCGCTGGCATTTGGGTTGTGAATATTGTTTTTGATAGTGTAGCTCAAGTGTCTAGCGTTTACGAACTTGAAACCCTAACCCCACCAGCACACCACCCCAACCACACCCAAGATCAACGGCAACCCATACCAGCTAAACCGCCGCTCATGCTCAGCAATGGCCTTCTGTACCCGCTGATCGATGAGCCTGGTTATGGTTTCCTCTGTCAGTGTCTCCGGTGGATTCGCCATGGCTGGTTTTATTTCGCCCCATGGTAGCGCAGACGGGCAAAGTAAATCCGCACCCCAGGAGAGAGGCGCGGTGGGCTGGTTTTAGTTAGCTTAAGGCTCTGGCAGAACAGACGGCTTATGGCTTGGGTCGTAATTCAACTTCTGAATCCCTTACGGCTGAGGCTCCATCTCTATAATAACCGTCTGCAAATATGGCATAATTGTCTTCGTTTCTTTCCCTCGGGACTAGGCAGGTGGACCAACAACGATGCATAATCCCAGTTCGACTAGAAAAAGCCCGAAAAGCGATCGGACCCCGGTCTGTAATTGATACAACAGTTATCCTCACCTCTGTAGGTAAAGTCTCTGAAGTCTCTATAGTTGGAATGGGTCTTTTAAAAATCCTGAAAACATTATCATTATTAGGGACAGCGCTGGGAACAGTAGGGATAGACGGCCTTATAAGGATAGGTTTTTTTATAACGATAGGATTTCGGTTGGGCCTCTCCACTCGGATCACCCTGGGTGGAGTATTTCTGGGGTCTTCAAGCTCTTCACGATTTCCTGGATCTTCAATAGTAATTCTCCCTTCTCCAATGCCAAACAAAGCTTGAGCCTTTTGATTGGGAGCAAAGAATGAAAGCCCAATCAACAAAGTGAGAAATATCGATTTCTTCATGTCACTGCAACAAAACAACAATCGAAACGGTAGATGATTGTTATCCCTAGATATTCTGTACTTGTATAGCTGTTGGGTAGATGCGCAACTGACTTTGTTGGCTCAATATATCAAATCCATTTGGTAAGTGCTTAGGCTATTGTCCCGAGAATTTGGGCCAAATGGCTGAGCAAGTCAAAATTTTGCACAAAACTCTAAAGCTCCTACGACTTTTTTGTTTCCTAATTAGTAGTTTTGAGGTGAATTCCGTTTCGCTAGCAGGAGCAGATATCCAACAGACGGCTATAAACTCGTATCGTGCTTAGATATGGCTGCATAGCACGAAGTGGGCCTCCAAAGAGACCCTGTAATCCGTGCTTATTTCGCTCCTATGCCTTGATGAACTTGGGTGTTAATGCCCTGAGCTGTCGCTGTATTCTCACCTGCAAACCCAACTCCGCATTAGAGGTCTCACAGGCTTCATAAGTGAGTCCAGAGACTTCTAACAGGAACTGAACGCCACGAACCAACAACCACAGCAAGGAAAGGAAAACTAACTGAATAACCGTACGAGTTGCTTTAGTCATCAAACCTCCTCCAACAACTGCTCGGCCACCACACTGGCCACATTTATGGAATCCAAAACAGGGCGTTGGATTTTCCCATCCATCCGTATCTCGTCGTAATGGGTCATCAAGCCTTCGTGGATGGCATCTAATACCTTAACGAGCCCATAGCTGAGGATTAAGGCCATGACGAAGGATTGAAGCTGTTCTTCGGAGTGGTCGGAGTTGATGGGAATCGTGATTTGGTTACTCATGATGCCCCCGCCAATAGCTTGGACAATGGATACGCTGCCCAAGGACTAGGCTCTCCTTCCAGGAAGATCAAGCAGGGTGTCTGGGAGTCATGCAGCAGGTACCACCATCTGATTGCTGCGGTGACGGTTGCAGCATGCACGATGAGGGTGTCGTTGTAGGTGAAGATCATCGTTCAAGCCTCCTGCCACTTCTTGACGACAGCGTTGAGCATGTCTTCCACCCTGGCCTTCAGGTGTACTTCTAGGTCACTCAATTCAATCTCGATACTGCTGCCAGCATCTAAAGCGTGGGTGATATGCCATAAGGGGCAGATGACGCACCACAGCAGGAAATATAGGGTTATTCGCATGATTCACCTCCATCCTGACTTGTCGGCAAATTACTGATGTCACTGGAGCGTGCGATCACATTTCCCTGTTCGTCCTCCAAGACCCATTCCCCGTCAATGCAAGTCAAAAACGTAGGGGGTTGCTTCTTTCGTTGTGTCATAGCTCCCCCTACGCCGCTACAGCAGTACGACGAACAGGCTTACGAGTCCACTGCAGATAGAGCTTCCCGTCCTTATGGCACAGCTGAACCGTGGAGCCTATCCTTAGCCGTCTAACAAAGCTGTCAGCAACGAGCACCTTGTATTGCTCATTGTCACGAGTGCGGACCTGCACATAAGCGCTAAAACCAGGACCGACAGCACGCCAGCTAGTTCTGGTTAGGATATATGTGGGGGCTACAGAACCAATCTCGGTAACGACTGATTGGTTTAGCCATTCTTCGTAGTCGGACTGGGCTGCTGCCTTACAGGATTCCAGAGACCCAGTAGCCTTGATGGGCTGGCCAAACGGAATGTAACACCACTGATGACGGGTTAGGTCATAACCGATGTGACCAAAGTTGCGACCATCGGGGGTGGTGATAGCGAATTCTGTATCTTGATGCGTGAACGTAAGCCCACTGCTGGGCTTTTGCTGTAGAGTTTTCATGGCTCTAATTGCTAAGTGGTTAGGGTCAGCGGGGCGGTTGCTTTTCTTTGGACGGAGGAGCAATCGCCTTTGCTTATGCAATTAATATAGCGTCTAACGCTATGTATGTCAAATCTATACTCAGTAAAACAGCTTAAAAGTTGATTTATATAGAGGCTAACGCTATAATATAGCTTCAGACCAGCAAGTATAGGAGGATAGACGTGGTAAGTATCGCGGTTACCCCTATGATTCAGTGGAGATTGCGCCACGTGATGGCTGATCGGCAAATGACAAACAAGACTCTTGCCGATTTGATGGGGGTCCATGCGACATCAATTAGCAATATGAAGCGGCGTGATGACATGCCACGAATCGATGGGGCGACACTAAATGGGTTGTGCAATGCGCTAAATTGCGGCCCATGGGATTTAATTTTTTACTCAACAGATGAGGACGCTGGCAATGACCAACCCAGCTGACATTCAGGCTGTTCAATTACCGAGGGTTTTATAGTGCTGCTCGGGTTCAAAACAGAATTAAAGTTGAACAATCAAGAGCGAACAGTATTGCGTAAGCATGCGGGTGTAGCTCGTCATGCATGGAATCAGGCTTTGCATTACACAAAACTTGTTTTAGATGTGAACAAGCTAGCCAGAGAAGTTGATAGGCCGGACTTGAAAATCAAATTTCCTAGTGCTATCGACCTTCACAAGTGGCTGGTTGCAAATGTAAAAACTGAATATCCATGGTATTACGAGGTCTCCAAGTCTGCCCCTCAAAATGCATTGCGCAATTTGCGGATTGCTTGGGAGCGTTGTTTTAATAAGCGAACGATGCCCCCAAAATTCAAGAAAAAGAAAGGAGATCAATCTTTTACTTTAGACGGGAGGATTAAATTAGTTGGGGCCAAAAAGATTAAGCTGCCCAGGATTGGCATATTGCGAACGTTTGAGCCTCTTGCTGACATTGGTAAAATAAAAAGCGTCACTATTAGTGAGAATTGCGGGCGTTGGTTTATCTCGTATAGATACAAGCCAGATATTCGCCCGACAGAAAAAACCAATCTAGCGGTAGGTGTTGATCTTGGAGTTAAACATTACGCAACGCTTTCAAATGGCGAGATTTGGGACGCCCCTAGAGAAGTGAAGGCTATCAAAGAAAAGATTCGTAGAATCCAATGGCTTAATCGGAATAAAGTGATCGGTTCTAATTCGTGGAAAAGATATCGGCAAAACATACGAGATTTGTATTCTCGTCAGACTTGCTTGAAGCGCGACTTCATTCATAAATTCACGACTTATTTAGCTAAAAACTTTAAGTGCATTGTCGTGGAAGATTTGAATGTCAAGGGCATGATGGCAAACCATAAATTAGCAGGTGCCATCGGCCTGATTGGGTTTTATGAAACCGTTCGTCAGCTCAAATACAAATGTGAGCTATACGGCTCTAAGTTGATTCAAGCTGATCGATGGTTTCCTAGTTCGAAATTGCACCACAAGTGTGGATGGAAGAATGTTGATTTGAAATTATCAGATCGCACTTTTTACTGCCCACATTGCGATGAGTCGATTGATAGGGATTTGAATGCTGCACTCAATTTAGAGCAGTTGGCCTACAGTTCATAGGTCATTAAAACGGGTGGACAAGAAGGAGCCGACTCCCTTGGCTGAAGCCCGTAGGCAACATGAGAGTTTTCTCTGTAAGTTTGTTTGAACGGTCACGGGTGAGCTGGGGTGGTGTGGGTTAGGCGACGGACTTTTGCTTGCGAAGAGCTTTGCCTTTTCGCTGAGCAGCCTTAAATTCTTCTCTTAGCCCGTGGGATCTAACCCAGTAGTAGACGGCCTGATGGGTTATCTGAAGATTGGCCGCCATTTCATTGACAGTTAGTCCTTGGCTAGCCCATTCCAAAAGCTGAGTCTTGCGCTCAAGATCTTCTGAACTTGAATTATCGGGAGCTGCTTTTAGGTTTGATTGAAAAACTCCCCAATTAGGAGTTAGCTCATACCCCCGCCAACCAGGGTGGTGCTGGTCTAAATGAGCAAGAATATCGTTGTGATTAGCTTGGGTGTACCGGAGCTTGTAAAAACTTGCGTACTGGGCCAGCAAAGTGCTTCTGTCTTTATTCCTGTCCGGGTCAAACTCCTGAGTCTGTTGATCGTGGTAGCCCTTAAGCCCTCTAAGGATTTTTTTTAATCTCTGATTCATCGCTTCTCACGGATAATACTGCTAATTCCAATGCGGCCTGTTTGTACTTACCAAATACTTCAGGGGTGAGCCCCAGGTTGTTCAGCTGATCGGGCGGTAGTTGTTTGTTGATCACCTTGAGCACCAGAGCGGCGTCATTGTTTAGGTGGCTTAATAACTGCGCTTTTAGGTAAACTTCAGCCCTGTTTTTTTGTGACTTAGTTAGTCTGATCATTGCTCTTGTCGACTATCTGCATTGCGACCTGATAGCAAGTATTCGGAGGCCATCGCGGGTTAACCTTCTGAACATACTGGGCAACTTCACCCGTGTTTTCTTGAGCGACCGCCTGTTGAATATTTGACGGCAGCGTTAGCTCTCTGTTCTGTTGCATATTCCTTGTCTTTCACTCGCTGCATAAACTGAAAATCCTGCACCGCCCCAACCAAAATTTGCTGCACCCTGACTGAGCCCATGCCCTCTTGCTGGGCCAGCTGGTAGGCGATGCGTTGTTGAGCTGGAGTCACCGCCGCACCCCCTGGCGCTTTCTCGTCCCCACGAACGGCGGGAGGCTGAGGCTGACATAATGCTTGGTCACTTGCTTTCGATGAATTGCAATGAGCCTTCGGGTAAAGAGGGAGTCGGTTGTGGTGGTGAGGTAGGGCGTGATTTTTGGGTGTTTCATAACTCAATCCTGATGATTGTGCCTTCCAACTCTTCAGGGCTGACACCTTTGATGTTTGCCCACTCTTCTTCGTGACTAAGTTCTAGAAATGGTCGGTCAGCAACCTGTACAGGTAATGTCTTTCCATGCTCTTTTTCTAGCTGTCCAACGCGAGCTTCAACGCCTTCCCATGTGGGCTCGCACTGAACCTCAATAAACTGTGGATATTGTTCACCTAAAACAGAGGCGCACCAGTCTGACCCACGGTTAAAAAAGGCAGCATTTGTATTTTTACTTTGGGTTAAATAATCAAACAGTTCAGCGCAGTAGTTGTAAATCCCGCCACAGTCTTTTGGGAACAACGCCTTACCACTAACCAACGACGCTATCATCCGCGTCGGGAAATGTTTACTCATAATCCTATTCACTTGAAACAACAGCCCCTTACGGAGCAATGCCTCATGCAGGATTTGAACCTGCGACCTTTCACTTCTTGAACAAGAAAGCCTAGCCTGGTTGGTTTACGGACAGTCTTGGGGGTGAGTGCTCTACCACTGAGCTAATGAGGCAAGACTGGGCATGAAACCCAGCGGCTACTTATCGCGGCCATGGCTAGCCCTGTTTTCAGGGCATGAGTCATTGTTTTGGCCTCCGTTCTTCAGTACTACATCCACAATGGTTAGTTACTTCCCATGCCGCTCACCCGTGGCTCGGTGCTTGTTGCGGGCTTTGCCTAATAAGGACTGCATTAGGCGAACAGTGGGCCTCATCGCCCAATCCCCCAAAGCCCATCGAAGGGCAACGCCACGCGGTTGATGGTGGCGGCAACCTGCTGGGGTGGGTGGCGTCAATCCAAGTCAATCAAACTCAAAAATTTTTCATGAGCTTCTGGGAGGCTTTCAAAATTTTGCACAGCTCCCAAGCTCTCTACTCGAAACTTCGTAGTAGCCTTACTATCAAGCCCAACAACGACAACGGTAGATAGCCAATAGTTTTTACGAATTCCACCTATGCGTCGCTTACTACCTGAAGCCAGTCTAGTTACGTACTCACCCTGAAGTTTCTCTAGGGCGTAAAAGTCTGCGTCCGCCATCACTCACCTCCTCCTCAAAAACCAAATCAACAAATCAAATCCAAGCAGACCCACCGAAGCCAGCAACATCACCACCAACACCCATCCCACGATCTCAATAACCATCGCCCGACTCCTCCCCCATAAACGCCAGCCGCCACACCCAGAGGTAGAAGGCCACCCCGAGCATTGAGACTGTGGCTAGGGCCATGGCTAGGAGCATGCAGGGGGTGGGGTTGTTCATGGTTAAAATGGAATTTCTTCTGGGTCAACACCACCGCCAGCACTAACCGGCTGAGCTTGTGGCGCAGGTGGACGTGATTGAGTCTGTTGCTGTTGTTGACCTTGCTCTCCCTGCTTGTTTCGGAGCCAGTAAACCCGGTTAGCGATCACGTAAACACCCTGTCTTTTTTTGCCTTCTGCATCTTCCCAGGGTTCATTTACCAGCTCCCCTTCAACCCCAACTTCGTCGCCTTTCCTTTTGTACTCAGCTAGGTTCTCAGCTGCTTTATCCCAAACTCGGAAGTCCAAATAACTAACCGCATCTCTTTTATACTTTCGCTCAACAGCTAGTCGGAACCTGGCGACAGCTTTACCCCCATTCGTGAACTTCAGTTCCGGGTCAAAGGCCAGTCGCCCAATAATATTGATGCTGTTCATTAATCGATACTCACGTTATTAAATGTTGTTGGCTTTTCTTGAGGGGCTGGCCTTACATGATTAGGAAGCTCAGGAATAAACATCTCCGCTAACCCCTCGTCAACCAAGCCAAGATCGTCTTGCAGTCTGACCATCAACTTCATTGCGTCAGCCTGTTTAACCATGTGATTCTCTGCGTAATAGAGCAGAATTAATTCAATAAACTCCGAAGTCTTGTCGGGACCTTCAAGAGACTGATCCACCTGACCCCAAAGATCAGTCAACACTTCTTCAGTTAACTTTGTATGCTGATTGACAGCCGCTACACGTTCTTTCGGAGAGCGCCCTAGCATCTGAGCGCGATACTCTTCAGCTACGTCATTATCAGCCTCAGCAAAAGTGTCTAGCGTTGACTCTGCACTAGGTTCTAGCGCCAGCTGGCTAGGTTCCTGCGATTCGGCCACTGGCAAAACATCTTGATTGCCCTCGGAAATGGCCAAAGACTCAGCGCCTGCCATTGGCAAATTCAACGCCTGCATTTCTTGAAGAATTGAGCGATCGCTCTCCTGAAGTAATCCAGCCTGACCGTTCTTCACCATCTCCAAAATCATGGCCCGCTGTGTCGCCTCTTGCCAGAACTTTAACCACTCTGGATCCTCGGTAATGACAATTGGGTAGGCAGTTGTCCGAGTATAGCCGCCGTCGGTGTCCATCATGGGGCGTGCAATCTCACGGGGCACGCGCTTAAGAACAAACGGAATGTGATTCCATGTTGACGGAGATGGGACCGGTGATTGTCGTAAGCTACCGTAGCGTTCTTCCAATGCTCGCAACTGCTTGGTTACACCAATAACATCAGTGATACCTGTTAACGACTGCATTACGACCTGAGACATCCCTGCATACGGGAATAGCTCACGAATCACAAACTTAAGATATCCAGTGCTAACACACTTACTACAGATAGCCTCACCTGGCTTTTTCAGACATGGCTTACTGACGTCTTCAGCAGAGCGTTTTTTGTACTGCTTGCCACCACGGTAAGAGTCAACCAATCCAACTTCTCTAACAATGTTCTCGCCATTACAACGATGAGCTAAACCCTTGGCCGTAAATGCATCATTCCAGGTTTCAAAGACTTCATCAGTTGTGTGATGAGGGAAAAACACACGAACCTGTGTTGGCCAAGTTGTCCCATAGGTTGACTTAATAGCTGCATCATAAGGTGCAGGTAGCTCCAACCGGAACTTATCAACTAAGTCTTTGCCTGCACGATTGGCTTTCTTTTTGTCTCCCTTCCAACACGAGCCGAGCCTATTAGTCTCTGTGCGCGTATTTAGTTTGTCGGTTACACCTACAATCGGCATCTTCAAAAACTCCTAAAATCCAATCCACTTTTGCTGATCTATTGGCGAAATCTCATAAGTCGCTTGAATAGACCAGCCAGGGTAGAGCGCCCTACGTGCTTCAATTACAGCCTCAAGACTATTTGGCCTTACCCAAACTTCTCTCAATGCCTCAAATTCACCTTGCTTAAGCTCCAAGACGTGTCCTTCGAGTCGACATCGTGGAGCAGGCAACCCATTTCTGGGTAACACGGAAACTCGGTCAGGGCAGCTAGGCGCTACCGGTCGGGCCGCTTGAAGGGGTGCGGCGGGGTGGGTGGTTTGCATGGGAAATACTTGTAGTCTTGCAATGTGATTTCAATATATCACTTGAATTGCAAAATTGCAAGATGCTATTTAGTGGATTTTTGTGAAGCTAGCATGAAGTTAGCCTTATAAATCATGAAGGGTCTTTATAATTTTCGTTCGAGATCACAGGGTGAGCACATATCGGTCACACTTGATTTACCTCTTTCATGAGAGGTTTTTCATGTGAGTTCCTAGTTAAAGCTTTCGATGAAAATGTTTATAGACACCCGGAAAGGCAAAACTTCAGAAAAAGTCAAAGCCGCACTAAGTAACGCGGCAACTGGTCAAGGATGTACTGAATTAACACTAAGCAACCCCGATACAGGGTTGCAGGTGACATGGGGGGCGGAGGCTCTTTCTATCGCTCGCCAAACGGATGAGAGCCGTTAAGCATTCGAGCTAGATGGACTGGTTGATCCAGTTCCCTTCCCTCGAAAGTAATTATTTTGCAATGAGCCATGGCGCTGAGTAGCAACACGTCAGCACCAGCACTTTTTCTTGGATCTTTTTTAAGCCGGGTGTACCTACCCATCCGGGTAACGGCACTAGTGTGGTCTTCGCCTGAATCAGACAATTCTAAAATTCCTGACTGCTGGGCCATCCAGTCCACAAGAGCCGAAACAGTCAGCGCTCTTACATCAAGAGACTCAAAATATAGCTCCAAGCTTTGAGGCCACCTAGAGCGATCATTCATAAAATTAAGTATTGCTCCACCAAAGAGCCTTCTATATTTATATACTTCCTGGTCAGTCACAGTCATACAAATCATATCTTGCTTCCTGATTCTATTCGTGAAAGGCTCATCCTGAAAGGATTTTGCATTTTTGCCTTAAACAAGCAACGAAGGAACTAAAATTTATTTATGTAGTTGAGTTGCATTTTTGCAATCAAAGTGATAAAGTGAAATCACTGACGTTTCGAACTAATGATGAATAACAAGCCTGTCAAGAGGCGGTCGGATACTCGGTCGATTTGGATTAGGTCGGACACAATGCAAAGGCTTGACTTGTTCCACGCGCTGGTTAAGCAGGAGTCCGGGAGTAAAGGCTCTCTGGCCTCTGACATCCTGGATGAGTACCTTCGAGAAAGGCTGACTAACGCGATTAAAACCGCCGCATAAAAAATAGCTGGGGCATCTAAAGCATTCCCCAGCTTAATTGCAAGATTTGAATTCAATAGTGATCCCATGATAACAGCCTCAAGACGAGAACTATTCGTAGGGTACTACAGAAAAATAAAACCTTGGTGTTGGTTTCCACACTACATTGGCCTATCCGTTGTATTACGGACAACAAGCGAGGGAAGAGTCAATGACTAAGCAAGAACTCCTCCAAGAGGTTGCCGACATCCTCAAAAAACACCTGGACGACGGTAGCTACGTCATCGCCCCCGCCGCACCCCAAAACGGCAATCTACCCATGGATATTGCGTATGTGCGTGTTGAACCTTGGGTGTACGGCACGGAGACAGTGACACTCGATGGGGCGTGGGGGTTGGCTGTAGAGACTGCTCTGCAATGGAACAAGGTTCCGGTGTTGGCGCATCAGTTCAGGGGTATGTGGTTGTTCCGGGTGCCTGTGTATATGTGCGGCCCAGAGTATGAGCAGAGTATTGTCGAGGAAGATTGGCACGCCTTTGATTTTTCTATCGACGTAGCGCCTGTTTGTTTTGCGATGGTGCTGTCGAAGTATCAGGAATTGCGGGATGAGCGAGACGGGTTTGGGGATGACCAGGAGTACAGAGATTTGTTGAGTATTGCGTTGGGGGAAGTGTGATGGAAATTACCTTCCTTGGCCATATTCCTAGCAAGAAAAACAGCCGCCGCAACTTTAGGGGCGTATCTCTCCCTTCAAAGGCGCATGAGACATGGAAGGCAATAGAGCTGCCAACTTTGCAAGGGCTAAAAGGCTTTGATGGACCCGTCAGAATTGATTACGCCTTTTACCCTGGCTCGTTGCGAATGTTTGATGTGAGCAACGCCATTGAGTCGATAAACGACTTACTGGTTGAGGCATGCATTTTGGTTGATGACAACTGGCTTTATCTCAGAGAGTCAACATTTGCAGTCCCAGCAGTAGACAAAGGTAATGAGCGGTGTGTTGTCAGCATTCACGCGCTAGAGCCGACACACATAGATTTGGCGTTAGCGGTACTTAGGGACAAGAGCGAAGTTAAAAAGATTGCTCAGCGATGGGGCTGTACCCAAAAAGCGGTCCGTGAAACCTACGAAGACTTAGCGAGAGGTGCTGCAGCATGACCACAAACCAATTCTTGGTGACAACAGGAGGCTCCTGTCTTCTCTCAACTTGGCTGATTCTTTCTCCGCTCCCAACCATAACTGTCCTGCTGACTTCAGTTGTCGGAGGCTTTCTCTGGGGCTCAATTGTAGCGAGGTACGTACGATGACCACCCAAACCCTTAAAACCCTCCCCATCCCCCAACCATTCCTCGATCAATGGCAGCTACCCGACGGGTGGGAGAAGCACATCACCATTCAGGTGGCGGGCGGCGATCGCGTGCGCGGCAATTCCGAGACTATTGCGCTGGCTTACAGAATTTACCAGGATGACCCCAGGGCGATTACTGCGCGTTCTGAGTGGATGTTCTCGGTGCTTACTGAGTGGATCCCGGTGCGGCTGGTGACTACGACAACGACGGCATTAACGCAGCTGACGCTAGAGGGGTTCAAGGAGGTGCTGGAATTTCTACTTTTTGACGAGGAGATGAGCCAGCCCCTGACCGAAGAAGAGCACGCAACCCTGGACGAACACCTGGACAAGATTTACGCCCAGGAACGAGCGAGCCCGTAGCCGCAGAGAGCGTTATTCCATCTACCGATTAATCCTGTTAATCCACTAATTACGAATCATGAACAAACTTACCCAGCGCGGGGAGGGGGCCGGTATGTCTAAAATGCCTCCAGAACGCATAAATTACGACCACATCAGCGACGACGCAAAGCTAAAGATTTGGCGACAGGCTAGGAACA
>JBCCXQ010000011.1:0-61560 GCA_039191365.1 Cyanobacteria bacterium P01_F01_bin.13
ACAGGTAAGGGTGCAAAGGTGCGGTAAGAGCGCACCAGCAGTATCGAGAGGTACTGGCTCGGTAAACCCCGGCCAGGAGCAAGGTCGCAGGGGTCATGGTTGACCTTTTTCCAGCCCCGCTTTTGGTGTACCGCTAGAGGCTACTGGTAACAGTCGTCCCAGATAGATAACCGCCCGTTGATGTCCGTATCAGCGAGAACAGAACCCGGCTTACGGCTGACTCTTTCCATTTTTTGCATATAGTTTTTTTGCATATAGGAGGGTGGGTATAGCCCACCAGATGACAGTGAATGGTAAGCGGCCAAAGGGTAATGGGTAATGGGCAGCGGGCAATGGACGATGATCCCCGACGGCAACAGGCACTAAAGCAGTTTGTAGCAACGTTAGGTTTGGCCCAAAATGAGTCCATACGCTGGGAGCTGGTCCACCAGGCCCTGGTAGATATTTCTAGCTCAGCTGACCACAATAATGAAGTACTGGAGTTTCTAGGCGATGCGGCCCTGCGCTTAGCAGCCGCAGAATTTTTGCAGGAAACCCATCCCCAGATGTCGGTGGGAGATATGGCAGCGGTGCGATCTCAACTCGTCAGCGACCGTACCCTGGCAATATTGGCCCAGGATTACGGGTTTAGCCAATATTTGCAAGTCTCATCCAGTGCCGCTGGCGACCGCGCTGGCCAACGTTCACGCCTGGCCGATGCCTTCGAAGCGGTGCTCGGAGCGCTCTACCTCAGCACCCATGACCTCAGCCTGATTCGCCCCTGGCTGGATAGTCACTTTGAGCGCCTTACCCACGCCATCAAAAATGACCCAGCCCGCCAAAACTACAAGGCGGCCTTGCAAGAACTCACCCAGGCCCACAGCAAACAGCTGCCTGAATACACCGTTGAAGAAATTAGCCAGCGCCACGGCGATCCAGAGCGTTTCCATGCTCGTGTGCAGTATCAGGGCAAACTTTGGGGAGATGGCAAAGGGCCATCGATTAAACAGGCTGAGCAGCGTGCCGCCCAGCAAGCCTATGAGCAGCTAGAACCTGAGCTGTCTAAGCTGGGTTGATGCCTGCGGAACTGTAAACCTGTGGCACTGAGTCTTGTTGGGTAACGGAGTAGGACATACAAAAAATGGGGCAAATTCAACTGGCGCTGATGGGGGTGGGTCGCTGGGGTACCCATTTATTGCGAAACTTTTTGGCCCATCCCCAAATTCAGGTGCGCGCAGTTGTCGATCCATTTACCGAGCATCTGGCTACTGCCGCCGCTACCCTTAAACTTGATGACTCCGTAGCACTCCTGACAAATTGGCAAGATGCCCTGGAAATAGATGGGTTAGAAGCCGTTGCGATCGCAACACCGGCCACCACCCACCAGGCAATCGTCACTGCCGCCCTCCAGCGGCAGCTCCATGTGCTGTGCGAAAAACCCCTTACACTCACAGCAGACACCTCGGCAGCGCTCTGTCAGCTAGCCCAGCAGCAAAACCGCCAGCTGTTTATTGACCACACCTATCTGTTTCATCCCGCCGTCACCCAGGCCAGGGCAAATCTAGGTCGTCTGGGCACTCCCCGCTACGGCTACGCCGCTCGCACCAATCTGGGCCCCGTACGCCATGATGTTGATGCCCTCTGGGATCTGGCCATCCACGACATCGCTATTTTTAACCACTGGCTGGATGATGTCCCCGTGCGTGTCCAGGCCCAGGGTCTTAACTGGCTACAGCGTTCAGAGCCAACTCAGACTCTGGCCGATGTGGTCTGGTGCCGTCTCTATTACCCCAGTGGATTTGAAGCCACAATTCATCTCTGCTGGGCCAATCCCCACAAGCAACGGCAGCTGTGTATGGTGTGCGATCGCGGCAGCCTCATCTTTGATGAAATGCAACCAGACACACCATTAATTCTCAAGCTAGGCCATCCAGTCCCCGACACATTTCAGCCCACCGGTCTAGATACCATCACCCTAGAGGTGCCAAAACAAGAACCCCTGGCCACCATGTGCGCACACTTTGTCCAAAGCATTCGCACAAACCAGCCCTCAGCCATATCCTCAGGCACCGTTGGTACAACACTGGTGGCCATCCTAGAAGCCCTTTCCCAATCCCTGGTTCAGCAAGGCATGTGGATAACGCTGCAATAGTAGACGGTGAGACGGCACTACCCCTCAACCTTCTGCCCTACTAACACCTGCTCAGCGGCCTCAACGTCATCGCTATCCTGGTCAGACTCCTCTACATCCCCCTGGTTTGCCAATAGGGGCATACTTACGGTCACCGCCGTCCCTTGATTCACCCCTGCACTGTAGAGACCAATACTGCCCCCCATCAGTTTCATAAAGTTCTTCGAAATCGCCAGCCCCAGACCTGTGCCCTCGTAGCTGCGCGTGTGGCTGCCGTCCACCATGACAAAAGGATGGAATAACTTCTGCTGATCCTTGGGGTCAATGCCAATGCCCGTATCCTGAATGGTCACACTTACCCGAGGAGCCGGTATCGCCCCCGAATCCTCCTCCGGATTTTCCACAGCATGCACCACATCAATCTTGGCCGTAATGCTGCCCTCGTGGGTAAACTTAACCGCGTTATAAACAATATTAAGCAGTACCTGCCTTAGCTTGTCGGCATCCCCCTTCACCCAAATCGGCTCAGACTGATTGGGACGATTTAAGGTCAATCCCTTTTGCTGAATCTGGAGAGCCTGCATATCCAAAACATCTTGTAAGGTGCGTTCCAGGTCCAACGTATCTAGATCAAGACTGACTTTACCCGACTCGATTTTGGCAATATCTAAAATGTCATTGATGATCTTTAACAAATGAATAGCCGCATTATCGGCCCGCTCTAGGAACTCTAGCTCCTCTTCACGATCATCACAACAACCATCCCGCACCAGGCGGATACAACCAATAATGGCATTCAGCGGCGTGCGTAGCTCGTGGGACGTATTCGCCAAAAACTCATTCTTAAGCTGGTTAGCCATCTGGGCATTTTCCCAAGCCTGACGCAGCTCTTGGGCTCCACCTTCTAAGCGACGTAGCATCCGCTCTAGCACTTTCCCCAAGTAGTCTAGCTCCCAAATACTGCGATTGGGTGGAGCGGCCTTTACTTCAGAGGAGAGATCCTGCACCTGCTGGGTGTAGTGAATCAGCCTCTCTACAGGTAGGGAAAGACTTCGGGCCACATACAGAGCCAGTAGGGCATTGGCTCCCAGCAATCCCAGTGTCAGTAAAAATAAAATCAGCCGAATTTCTCCCAATGCGTGCAGCGCCTGGTTGAGGGGCGTCACTGCCAATACATTCCAGGTTTGGGTCTGTCCAGTTGAGACTGGCAGCTTGGCACCGCTATAGCCCGCCAGCCATTCATCCCCTTTTTCTAACAGACTGAACAGATGCAGGGTATCGGCATTGCCCACCCGAATGCTGCTGATAATGCTGACAAATCGATCGGTACCGTGGAGATCATCGATGGAAACACCAACTAAGTCTGGATTTGGATGGGTGACCACAATGCCATTGGGGTCAATAATGACGGTTTTACCGACCAGGGAACGGGGGTTGGTATCTTCTAGCTGAGTAAATCCAAGCTGGGCAGACAGAGTATAACGCAGCTGTCCCTCAGGATCGTAGATCGGCGTCGCCACAATCAGATCGAGTATCGAAGGCTGCATCCCTGGTTCCTGTTCATTCACAGGGGGGGCATCAGCCGGGGCATCCTCTGCATCAGCCTGATAAGCGCTATCGAGATCTACCAAGTAAAAATCTGGTGCACCACTCGGTTCCTGCTGCCAGGGAAGCTGTAGCGGTGTAGGCAACAGGGGGGTGTTACAGGTTGTCGATATTACCGAGCCAGTTTCAGCCTCAGTCAACTCTAAACATCCCACCTGGTGGGATGCCATCTTGGTGTAGCGGCTGAGGGCAACTTTCACATCATCTGCGTCCCCCGATTTCAAGGCTTGAATATCAGCCAGCAGCAACAGTTCAGATTCTACTGCCCGCACACTGTCCTCTAGGCCAGTCGCCTTGTTGACAGCACTGCTAGTCAAATTTTGCCGTGCAGTTTCCAGCAAGCTGCTGCGCGCCTTACGCAACGTAATCGCCTGACCAATCAGTAAAACAGGCGTGCTCAACAGCAAGATGCGCAGTATCAATAACCGGCGAAATGAAAGAGGACGCTTAGCCATAGACCGCTAACAACTTAAAGAATTGTCACTGATATCAACAGGAAACTATCAACAGGAAACGTAAATAAGACAGGGATTCACAATCGTAAATAACAATAAAAAATAACGCTTACCCCTCAGTCTGTCGTCATCTAGTTAACGCTGACTGACATCATCGCAGCCTGGTCATATGTCGATGTTATATCCACAAGTAAACCATCAACCACCATAGTCAGTTTTCTGGACAACCGTACTCACGATCGTCATGTTATTACTGATACCGGTATTGACATCCACTTAGTTTATCGACTGGTCTTACCCAGCTACCGGCCATCCACGCAAAAGTTGAAATACCACTCACATAGATGAAGCCTTGTCAAAGGTAGCTTAATCCTTTGTATCTGATTATTTAGGTCACTTCACACTTAAGTAAGGCCATGGCATCGTCAACCTTAAAATCTACGGCAATACCTGACTATCGCCCTCGCATTACTACTATTTTGGCCATGAGTGCCGATGGCAAAATTAGCGATGTCCTCCACTCAGCGGCCCGGTTTCCGTCTGCCGTCGATCAAGGGCATCTTGAAAGGTGTTTAGCCACAGCAGATGCCACATTGTTTGGGGCAGGCACTCTACGGGCCTATGGCACTACTGCCCTTGTGAAAAATCCTATGTTGCTAGAGAAACGTTGCCAAAAAGAGCAGTCACCCCAGCCTATTCAAATTGTCTGTTCCCGCTCAGGGCAGTTGAATCCTACGGCTCGCTTCTTTAGCCAACCGGTATCACGTTGGCTGTTAACTACCGCCACTGGTGCCGATCAATGGCATGGACACAAAGGCTTTGAGCGGATCTGGCCAGCTCCTATTAACCCAGATGATGGCCAATTTAATTGGCTAAAAATCTTGCTTGAACTTAAAACTCTGAATATTCGTCATCTCGTCCTCATGGGGGGTGGCCAGCTGGTCGCCAGCCTGATGGCCATTGACGTGATTGACGAACTTTGGCTGACTATTTGTCCGCTAGTCATTGGCGGTCAGCAAGCTCCCACACCCTGCGATGGTGAAGGCTTTTCCCTGGTAAATGCGCCCAGGTTTACCCTTATATCCAATCAAACGATGGGCGATGAGGTGTTTTTGCACTATCAACGGCGACGGTGATGCTTATAGCTAGGACAGCCCCCGTCACCGCTGACACACATGTTCAAATCAAACGCGCTACATTACCGTAGGAACCAATACGCTAAGCAATGGGTATAACCACTACCGAGCCCCTGACTGACTATACGCTGCGTTGGGTCAATTGCATGGCAGATGTGCCTACAGCAGCCTGGGATGGCATGGCAAAACCGCTGAAAACTCCTTTTTTTGAGTGGTTTTGGCTCAATTCTATGGAAACGTCAGGCAGTACTAAGGCCAAGACAGGCTGGCTGCCAAATCATCTAACGGTATGGTGCCGGGATACACTGGTGGCCGCTGCTCCCCTATATCTTAAAGGCCACAGTCGCGGTGAGTTTGTGTTTGACCATCAGTGGGCTGACCTGGCGGAGCAGTTGGGTATTGACTACTATCCAAAGCTGTTAGGGATGTCTCCTTTTACCCCTGCTGAAGGGTATCGATTTTTAATTGCGGCTGGGGAAGATGAGGCGACACTGACCCGAGTGATGGTGGCGGCCATTGATCAGTTTTGCCTGCAAAATCAAATCTCAGGCTGTCATTTTCTCTATGCCGATCCCAAATGGCAACGTTCAATTGAAGCCTTGGGCTTTCGTAAGTGGCTGCACCACAGCTATATCTGGAAAAATGAAGGCTATGACAGCTTTGATGACTATCTGGCTCGTTTTAACGCGAACCAACGCCGTAATATCAAGCGAGAGCGTAAATCGGTTACAAAGGCTGGGCTACATTTTGAAGTCCACAGTGGTGATGGTCTGTCGAATACTCTCTGCAATTTGGTATACGACTTCTACAGTGACACCTGTGACAAGTTTGGCTGGTGGGGGAGTAAATACCTGACGCGGAAATTTTTTCAGCAGCTGCATCCCGAGTATTGCGATCGCACCGTTATATTCGCGGCCTACAGCGACGACAGCAACGACCCCATCGGCATGTCCTTTTGCCTGACCAAGGGTGAAAAGCTGTATGGACGCTACTGGGGTGCCTTTGAAGAGTACAACCACCTCCACTTCAACGCCTGCTATTACGAACCCATTGACTGGGCCATTGCCAACGGCATTCAGCTATTCGACCCCGGTGCCGGTGGTCGCCACAAAAAGCGCCGTGGCTTCCCTGCCGCTCCCAATTACAGCCTCCATAAGTTCTATCACCCTACCCTGGTCCAAATATTCGACAACTATATTGACCGCATCAATATGGCCGAACAACAAGAAATCGACGCCATCAATGCAGACTTACCCCTCAAGCCACTGGCGATGGAACCCGCTGGCAATGATCGATAGTCCCCATCACAGGTAAAATTACAGAACTCCCACGGTAGAATAAGTGACTCTGTACCTGCTTCCTTACCATGAGCATCAGCCAAAATATTCGCCCATCTGCGGCTGACCTTAAAAACTTAGACGACAAACTGTCCAAACGCTTTATCGCCCTGGACCCAGACGGCTACTTTTTGATCTATCTAGACGTGGAACAAGGAGTAATCTGCGCTAAACATTTCACCAATATCATTAACGACAAAGGTCTGGCCTGCGACCCAGAAACCGGTAAACCCCTAATCGCAAAAAAAAATGCACCCCGCCGTCAAGAAACCCGCATCTATGAGGGACGCACCGCCAAAGAACTGTGCATAAAAATCTTCGAAGACAAAGATAACCCTTGCCCCATCAGCTATCTAGATCATGCCGCCTACCTGGGACGAGAGTTTGTCAGGGCTGAAATGGCTCTGATTAGCGGTGAACCTTATGTACAAGATTAGGGAAGGAGTTCGCTACAACTTTCCACCCACTACTTCTCGTACTCGATAGATGGGGCGCTTTTGCGACTCGTGATAAGTGCGCATCATCAGCTCAGCCAGCAACCCCACGCTCAATAGCTGAATCCCTGAGATAAACAACACCACCGCCAGCAGCAGCAGGGGTCGGTTACCAATATCAGCCTGCAATATGATTTTTACAAACGCAAGATAAACACTTAGACTCAGCCCAGCCAGCACCGAGATCGCCCCAAATGGACCAAATACATGCATCGGGCGAGTCAAAAACGTTTTCATAAAGTAGATGGTCAACAAATCCAAAGCAACTCGAAACGTCCGCCCTAAACCGTATTTACTCTGCCCAAACTGACGGGCATGGTGCCGCACCGGCACCTCGCTGATGCGGGCTCCCTCGATATATGCCAGGGCAGGTAAAAAACGGTGCAACTCACCATAGAGATTCATATCCCTGACCACCTCTGCGCTGTAGGCCTTTAGGGAACAGCCATAGTCATGGAGCCTCACCCCCGTTACCCGAGCAATCAGCCAGTTAGCGATTTTCGACGGTAGCAGTCGAGTCACTGCGTTGTCCTGACGCTGTTTGCGCCAACCACTCACCAGGTCGTACCCTTCATGTAGTTTGTGGTAAACCGTCGCAATATCCGCCGGCTCATTTTGTAAATCGCCATCCAGAGTGACAATTACCCGTCCCCTGGCATAGTTGAACCCTGCAGACATGGCAGGGGTTTGCCCATAGTTTCTCCGTAGCAAAATCACTCGTAGATCGTAGCGATCTTTAGCCAGTTTCTTAAGTAACTCCCCCGATCCATCCGTCGATCCATCATCGACACAAATCAGCTCATAGGACACATCCATCGACTGAGCCGCATCTGTGATTTTTTCAATTAACAATGGAATACTCTCGTATTCGTTATAGATGGGTACTACGACGGACAGTTCACAGCGGCTACTAACTTGGGTAATTGGACTCGGGGTGGTCACCATGATGTGTTCTCGATAGTGTTGTCCTTAATTAGTGTTGTCGTCTAGTTAAAACACCTGGTTCCATGCATACACCTCATACTCGGTCCAAATGCCGTTAACCCAGTACGGATCATTTTCCACTAGCTGCCGTACCGTAGCTTCATCCTCAGCTTCGTAGGTACCAAACACCTTACTGTTATCTACAGTTGGTCCTAGAGAGGTCAGAAGACCTTTCTCTTTTTGCGCCTCTAGGCCCGCCAGATGGTCAGTGCGATAAGGCGTCCGTTTTTCGAGTGCGTTTTCACAGTAACTACCCCACATCACAAACTTAGCCATTATTTTTTACTCCTGTCACGGTTCAATAGCCAGAATATAGGACGCTCAGGGTTTCACTTCAACAGTAGCCAATGCATCTAAGCTAGCACCCAGCTTGTCGGCGATGCCCTCCACCCAAGTTTCATCTTGTTTGGTGTAACTGCGGGGCGCATTTGCCCCCAAAATCAGCACTCCCTTATCACCCATCGGTTGACAAATAATTCCTTGGGTATTTACGGGTAAGTAATTAAATTCAACTTTGCCAGGATAAAGTTTGAGACTCACCAGATACACCGGCTTTTTCTGAGTAAGGACCCGCTTCAAAATCGGCCCCACTTCAATATCGTTATTGGGACCAAGCACACCGCGTCTCATTAGTACCTGCCCATCGTAATAAGCCACCAGGGAGCAAGTAACGGTATTGGTCAACAGCAAGTGCGATGCCCAAGCAAGTTCAGTAGCAATCCCATCCGGCAAATTATCTGCCAGCTCGAAGCCTTCTTCCCCCTCCAGCATGACGGCCTCTGGCGGTATCGGCTGAATCTCCCGCCAAAGTAAGGTAGTCAAAATCAAAATCGCGCTTAGAAAAACGCCAACTACATCGGCCCTTGCCTGGGAGTCCGTCACAACTGGCGTCATCAAACGATTCACCATAAGTAACGTACCGCCCACCGTACCCACAACTAAAGGCAATCGTCGTAACCACTGATTCTCATCTGCCTTAGCCATTGCCTATTCCATATCTGGTGGGCATTGTTTACATTATCATTTCTGTCCAATTATCTGGTGGGCAATGCTTACCCTACTGGTGTATCTTTAGCCAGTAAAACCGCTGATACCTCCTACTGTGAACTGGTTTTTACCGCTAGCCTTTATCTCTGCTCTAATTGGCCCTCGCCCGTGGCAACCCATGGATGGCATTAACCTGGCCGCCATAGATATTCGTCCCACCTGGGAATCTCCCTGGCTCCAGCAGCAACTAGCCTCAGACCCAGCTGCGGAAAAAATTCTTAATGGCTACATGGCCGACCTCGTTAGCCTCGGCTTTTCTGCTACTCAGCAGAGTGTGGCCATCGATGTGGGGCGTTATCCAGTGGCACGTCATCAGGAGTTCCGTCGGCTACCCGCTGCCTCCCTCACAAAAGTAGCTACTACCCTGGCGGCCCTTGAAACCTATGACATTAATCATCAGTTTGAGACGTTTGTTGGCTGGCGAGGCGTTATTGCCAACGGTGTTCTCCAGGGGGATTTGATTGTTAAGGGGGCCTATGATCCTCTGTTCGTCTGGGAAGAGGGCATTACTCTCGGAAATACGCTGCAACAGCTTGGTATCCAACAAGTCACAGGGAGTCTGATCGTCATTGATCAATTTGTGATGAATTTCAACACCGACCCGCTGGAATCAGGAGAATTGCTCAAACAAGCCATGAACTCGGCAACCTGGGGCTGGGAGGTGGATAAACAATACGCCACACTGCCCCCAGGCACCCCTAAACCTGCTGTACAAATCCAGGGGCCGGTACAAATAGCATCTGCAGCCCCCACTATTGACCAGGCATCGGGCTGGCTTGTCCGTCACAAATCTCTACCCTTAGCCGTCATCCTCAAAGCCATGAATATTTACAGCAATAACGTCATGGCCGAGATGGTTGCTAATCTGTCAGGAGGCCCAGCCAATGTGGTCAAGATTGCCGAACAGATTGGAGTCACCCCAGGTGAAATCAGCCTCATTAATGGCTCTGGCCTGGGCGAAGATAATCAACTCTCAGCCCGTGCGGTAATTATTTTGATGCAGGCAATCCAGACCCGACTGCAAACGCAAGGATTAAACTTTGCTGACCTTTTCCCAGTCTCGGGCAAGGATGTAGGTACCCTTATTGATCGTACCATCCCCACAAATGCATCAGTCAAAACCGGTAGCTTAGCCGTTGTGAGCGCTCTAGCAGGGGCTTTCCCCACCGAAAAGAAAGGTTTGGTTTGGTTTGCCATTATCAACTATGGCTCAGGATTGGAAACATTACGAGCTCGACAAGACCGTTTACTCGCTGCAATTGAAACCCAATGGGGAAAAGCCAACCAGATACCTAAGCAAATCAAAGCCACACTCCAGTTCAATCAAGGGCCTTATCGTTTAGGCGATCCCAAACGAAACGAAATTATTCAATCTCCGACGGCACAATCTCAGTGATGACATCTTTGCCGGTGACCACCACCTTTTGTCGCTCTAAATTACCAACGGCCCGATCGCCTTTCACAGTAGCAGCCGGATCTTGCTGCCTGTAGCTCACATTACCTTGACCATTCACATCCTGAGTTTGGATATTCCAAGTTAGCTGATCCGCTAGTAAAAACGATTGTCTATCTTGACTGACAGTCCTAACATTGCCATTAAGAATCAGGATCTGAGTATTCAAATTAAGACGACCTTTGTCAGCGGTGGCCGTAAGTTTGCGCGCAGGTTGCCTTATCCGAACAGATTTATCCATGAGCACAGTACCATCCTTAACCGCCCAAACGGCTAAGTCACTATTAGTTTGCAGAGGTATTTTGAGTGCATTTAACCGCACTTTCTGCTGCAGCGTGGCCCGTTGTTCTGTGAGATCAAACTCCCCCCGCTGACCCACCAGACGATCGGTTACCGTCCGGTCTTTTTTGGATACATAGCGTTCCATCAGAAGGGGGGTATCTGTTTCAAGCTTTTCTTCTTCTAGCTTTAAGACTAGTTTTTCTGACTTAAATCCGATCCAGGGGTCTTGCTTAGTTGTGGCAATCACGCCCCCAAACAATTCTAGGCGCTTAGTTTTATTAAACAGGCGTGCTTCCTGAGCTTTAGCAGTAAGCTGGGGATGCTCGCCAAGAATACTGTCTCGTACCAGCAAGAGATCTTTATCTGGCGTCCACTCTAGACTATCGCCCTTCAGCGTAATCTGATCGCCTGGACTATTCGCAACGATATTACCCTGCAAAAATATTGATTTACCATCCTCTCGAATCTCCCCCTGATCGGCTTCGACCTGATAAATCAATTTGCCATCTTGAAACAACTCACCCTCTAAAGTTTTGAGACTGGCTAAACGTCGGTCAGGACTGTAAGTCGCCTCTTTGGCCTTAACACGCCAAAGCAGACCACCATTATCATCAGGCTGCTCTAGAGTAATATCCTTGAGGGTTAGCTCTGGTTCAGTCTGTTCAGTATCTTCTTGATTCTGGATACTCTCTAAAGTATCGCCTGAGGATTGACAGGTACGTACGGCAACGACTACCACGACAACAAACGCCGCAACCACCGTAAACCGATACCACTTATTCATACAGCGTCTGCCAGTACATATCTAGTTGCCCAGATTATCCTAGCGGATCTTATCCCGGTTGCTGCTCACTGGCCGTCTCTTCTTCCATTACACTCAAGCCTGTTAGTGGACGATAGGTATAACCATTGCTGTGGCTGCGCGGTGTTTTTTTGATGTCGTCCTTAACACTATCCAAATCAATATAACGGTCGGACACATTGATCAAACTATCACTGGTCATGGAGCGTAGACTGACCACCTCAACCCTAACGCCACGATAGCTGGCAGCATCCACAGCATAGGCCAAATCGCCATCTCCACTAACTAAAATAGCCGTGTCATAACAGCCCACTAACGCCATCATATCGACGGCAATTTCAACGTCGAGGTTTGCCTTTTTTGAACCGTCAGGAAGCTGCACTAAATCCTTGGCAATCACGCGATAGCCATTGCGTCGCATCCATAGCAAAAAGCCCTGCTGCTTTTCATTGGTGCGGTCCACACCTGTGTAGAAAAAGGCTCGAAATAAACGCGATCCGGCAGTAAGTCGACACAGCAGCTTAGTGTAGTCAATTTCAATACCAAGCTGAAGAGCAGCATAAAACAGGTTTGAACCATCAATAAAAATCGCAACTCTACCGCGATTTTCTAATACCTGTTCTGGCGTAAATCCAGTATCGTGACTGAGGGCATTTCGGTGATTCAACATTGTTTAATCCTGTCCTATTTATTATGATTTACATCCCTAACACACGGTTAGCATCGACCTTTAATTAATCCCCAGTACTCACGGGCGAATGAGGGATATTTCTTCAAAAGTTTACAAATGACTGTGATAGAAAACCAATGAAAAAATTGAATAACTATGCACAAATTTAGATTTTTCTTAATCAAGAATTAAATCAAAAAAATCAACCTGCACATATCTTCCAATTGGGTGTTCGTTTTCATCATACATGAGGCATTTGGAGATGAAAGCGATATCGTCGTAACTTAATTTCTTCTCAAGAAGTAGAAAATAAATATGAGTTAGAAATTGGTTAGATGGTTATTGGAAACCTGACGTGAAATTAATCGGTTTTGACAGCTATCTAAAGCCAATGGCAAATAAGTTTACAAGGATTAAAAATGCGATATAAAAGCACATGTCTTGAAACGCTCACAAAAGCCGATTATTATCACTGGGTGATTGAAGGAACACCAGCTTAAAGTGAAAAGTCTTCCCAAGGATAGAATTTAGAAGCTAGAAGCCAAAAGCCTTATAAGTTATGTCTCCTGGATTCTAGATTCCTACCTAACCATATTTTCCTAGCTTACGTAGATATCCTTATAAGGATTACTCAAACCGCCCGTTGGGAACTTAAGTAGTGATTTCAAAACTGTTTACATCCGGTGGTGTCGTAATTTGGCCACTGCTGGCAGCATCAATTTTGGTCGTGACTCTGATTTTGGAGCGTAGCTGGTTTTGGTGGCAGGTTGCTCAAAATCAGGAACGGGTAGTTAATACTTTTTTGAAGGATTACGAGCAACATCCCAAGGCTGCCATCCAACAGCTTGAAAAACAGCGATTTTTACCTATGGCACGTATTTTCTTGGCTGCCCTATCCCTGGAGCAGGCCACGCCGGATGAATTTAAGCTGGCGCTAGAAAGTGCTGCCCAGGCTGAAATTCCATTACTTAAGCGATTTGGTACAGTGTTTGAAACTGTAGTGGGGTTAGCGCCACTGCTGGGGCTCTTGGGAACAATTTTGGGGTTGATTAGTTCACTATCGTCATTACAGATTGGTGATGTAGGGACAGCCCGAGCGTCTGGAGTGACCGCAGGCATTGGTGAAGCGCTAATATCGACGGCTACAGGGTTGGTTGTAGCAATGGTGACATTGCTGTTTGCCAATGTATTTCAAGGGTTTTATCGGCGACAGCGGGCTGCGATCGCAGATTACAGTGGGCGGCTAGAAATTGCCTATCGACGCTACTACCGACGATTTGCAGGTCGTCAAAAACAATAGATTGTGCAGATACTAAAAAAAATGGGCAAATTATCCTAAGAAAACTGATTTTTTTGCCTATTTAGCTACTTTAATTATCAAGTTATCAGGAATACTCTAGAAAAAACCCGATAATCTAAAGGACTGCCTTGAGGCTGTACTTTAATAGCTGCATATACCCTCAGATTTTTTTAGAGAGTTTTTCATGGGCGATCGTCGTTGGTTCAGAATTGGAATATACGTAGGTGCTTTTTGCCTCGCAATGGTGACCACAGTGATCTTGGCCACAACCTATAAGGTATTCTTTGGTCCACCGGTTGTAGCAGCCTCGACTGCAGCTCCAGAAGTTGTTGAAACGGTACCTTCAGCAACAAGCAAGCCGGTTGAGCACGGCTTTATGTATGCAGATGATCGCAGTAGGACCAGCTACACTCCTGCCGAACGGATTGCATTGGCAGATCCCTCCAATTATGGCGAGCGTTATACCGTGGATGCCTACGGTCAGCCGCTGACAAATGAATACCTGGCGGTACTCCACGAAACTGTCTGGAGTGCCAGCAGTGCCATCAATACATTTCAGACCTATCATCCTCGAGATGAGGATCAGGCCAGCTACCACACCATTATTGACCTTGATGGCACTGTCATTTACATCGTGCCCCCTGACAAACGGGCCTATGGCGCTGGCAACTCAGTTTTTGATGGTCCCAACGGTCCTGAAACCGTGGTTACCAATCCTGAACTTTCAGCCTCGGTAAATAACTTTGCTTATCATATTTCTTTGGTCACACCGTCAGATGGCCAAGACAATGCTCCTACCCACAGCGGCTATACTGATGCTCAATATAAATCTTTGGCCTGGTTAATGGCCCGCACAACGATTCCTGAGGAACGCATTATCACCCATGCCATGGTAGATCGTTCTGGCGATCGTCAGGATCCTCGCAGCTTTAACTGGCCTCACTTTTTAGAATATTTGCACCAATATCCCAGTCGTCAGGCTTAGTGGTTCATCTAGATCAAAATTACCTGAGTAATCAGCAAAGAAGTCGGCTCAAAACCATAGCCTTCTCTACAGAAGAATTTCTTGACCACGATTGGTAAACTCAACCTGATTCACTTGCCAGGTTGGGTTTTGGGTCAGAGTTTCTTCCAAACCTCCAAACAACCCCTGCTGTTCGCAGCTGGAGAGGGATAAAAATTGACGCTCAGAATCCTCTGCCAGACGGAGGTCAACAATTACCTTACTATCTTCAACATTCACCCGATACCCCGACAGCTCAAACGCTTCAAATCGGTGACGTTCAAGCACCTCGCCTATGGCCTCAGTCATTGCCTGTTCGGCAGCTACCTGTACTGACTCAGCCTCAAAATTACTACAGCTATCGTCCATCACGTAGATGGAAACAGCCACCATTTCAGAATCTGTGGAGGACTCAACCCCATCCGCCTGAGCTTGCACAGGAAACTCATCGGCAGCCTCACCATCCTGAGCGTTTATAGCATCCCCATCCCCTTCAGTTTCTGCGGCAGGTTCTTCAACTGGCGTAGGTTCAGTTACCTGGGTAGGCGACTCCGAGCCATTACAGCTCGCAACGGTCAAACCGACTACCACCAGTAAGCCTAATAATATTTTTGGGAACCGAACCATCGGATGAAATACTAAATAGAGTTTGTGCTCATATCCTACAAACTGAAGCGATAATCTGTCGCCAAAGTGTGACAGTTTGCTAAAGCAATGATCTGTCACTAGAGTGTGACGGGTTTGCTAACCTCAAGTACTCTACTCAGTCCCTTAGTCAATTTTGGTCTGCCTATGGCCGACAACACCTGGAATCGTCGCCACATTATTTCCTTAGAAGACTTCACCCCTACTGACTATCAAACCATCCTACAAACGGCGACGAGCTTTCGTGAAGTCCTTTCCCGTCGTACCAAAAAAGTACCCGCTCTCCAGGGTCAGGTGATTACCAACCTTTTCTTTGAGCCATCTACCCGTACACGCAGCAGTTTTGAGTTAGCAGCTAAGCGATTGTCAGCCGACATCCTTAACTTTTCTCCAGGTAGCTCCTCCCTCAAAAAAGGAGAAACCATCCTAGATACAGCTAAAACCTACCTGGCCATGGGCACAAACCTCATGGTTATTCGCCATCAACAAGCAGGTGTCCCCACCATCATCGCCCAGGAAATGGATCGCATTAACTCGGGTGTGGGCATTCTCAATGCTGGTGATGGTCAGCACGCCCACCCTTCCCAGGCCCTGCTCGATTTATTCACCATCTGTAATAGTCTCAACGCCACCGACCCTCACATCAATGATCTGCAGGGCAAAAAAGTAGTCATCGTAGGGGATATTCTACATTCGCGGGTGGCTCGCTCGAATATCTGGAGCCTGACCACCTGCGGCGCAGAGGTTCACCTGGTCGCTCCACCCACAGTGCTACCCAAGCATTTTCTCGATGCCTTTAAACAGCCCATCCCTGGCCAGGACAGTGCAGAACGGCAGCTCTATCTTCACTGGCAGTTAGAACCTGCCCTAGAAAATGCTGATTTTGTGATGGCCCTGCGTCTCCAGCATGAACGCATGAGTGAGCATCTGCTGCCTAGCCTGCGGGAATACCATCAGCAGTTTGGCATTACCCGTGAGCGCCTCAAGGCGTGTAAATCCACTGTCAAAATTATGCATCCGGGACCTACTAACCGAGGTGTTGAGCTAACCTCGGACCTGATGGATGATGTTCACATCAGCCTGGTGCCCATGCAAGTGACCAGCGGTGTAGCCACCCGCATGGCCTTACTCTATTTAATCGGTGGGATGAAATAACCAAGTCCTCTATTCGGACGCGGTATCTTTCAAAAACTGACGATAGCCAAACATATTCGTATCTTCAGTAATTTGCTCGGCTGTATGAAAGGTAAACCGCCGTTCTTCGCCCAATTCTTGCCAAGCCTGCTGTAATTTTTCAGACGGGAAGCTACCCTGGGCAAACATCGTCATCATCTTGGCCCAGCGTGTTTTCAGCTGATGGGTTTCACCCACGTACAGACGATATTTCCCAATGGTCGCTACAGCAAAAATTCCAGAACTCATAATGTACCCAGCCGATATCCCTGATGTTTAAGCAACCCCAATCCGCCAACCTTGATCATGCCTTTAAGTCAATTTTCCCCTAAAGTCGCCTAAATCAAACCAATACAATAATGATGTTTTGCAACGTCTAGTGGACTATCTACAATAAAGGACATCCATTCTCCGCATCTGTCTTGCATTACGCCCATGACTATTGGCCTCCCGTTTAACCTCGATGTTCAGACTCAGACGAATGAAGCTGATAGCTTTGCCATTACCTTTGCGCCTTTATCTTTAGATGAGGTTTATCGTTTAGCAGATGATGCCGCAAACGGGGCGATTGTTGTTATGAGTGGCATGGTGCGCAACAACACCGAAGGAAAAGCTGTTGTTGCATTGGAGTATCAAGCCTATGAGCCCATGGCAGCTGTAGTCTTCAAACAAATCGCTGCAGAGATTCGTACTACATGGCCGGATGTAACCCACGTGGTGATTCACCATCGCACTGGCAAGCTGACCGTGGGAGAAATTAGTGTGCTAGTAGCGGTGGGTTGTCCTCACCGTTCTGAAGCTTTTGCTGCCTGCAAGTATGCGATTGATACGCTGAAGCACAATGCCCCAATTTGGAAAAAAGAGATTTGGCAAGATGGTTCTACTAGCTGGGTAAATATTGGAGCCTGCGAAGAGGAAACCGATTAGTGCAGCGTCAACGTTGGAATTAGCCCTAGAAAGTTAGTAGAACTGTAATGGTCAGTACTGGGTTGATTGATACATATGCGATGGATCATCATTGATATTTACGACGGCATTGATAAATTCTATAGCGGCTGGATCTGGTGGAACTTATTTCTGGCCTTTATTCCAATGCTGCTTAGTTTTAAGCTCTTTCGCCGTAAAGCCATTGCTCCTTTTTGGTTTACGCTGGCGTGTTTTGGGACGGCCCTCATTGGTATCGTCGGTCTGGAATCGAGGTTGCCCAGACTGAGGCTATTTGCGTTGGGTGTAGTCCGTGGTGTGCGGACGGGTGAGCTTAGCACGTTACTCCAATTGTTTTGGCTAGCTGGGGTGATGGTGATTGCCCTTGGTATCAGTGTTTGGTTATTTAAACAGTCGCACACGCAGAAGCCTTGGCTTTGGTGGATAGGTCTGGTGACCTTTATTGCATTTCTTCCCAATGCTCCCTATGTTTTGACCGATATTATTCATCTAATTCGTGGCACTAGTGCTGGCACAATCAAGATTTGGGTGATTGCCTTTATATTCATTCCGGTTCATATGGCAGCCATCATTTTAGGATTTGAAGCCTATGTGATTGCTCTTTTAAATGTGAATTTCTACCTGCAACAAAGGGGATTACAAGCGCTAACTGGGCCGGTTGAGATTGGCATCCATGCCCTATGCGCCCTTGGTATTTATTTGGGTCGTTTTATTCGGCTGAACAGCTGGGATATAGTTGTTGACCCATCCAGTGTTTTAGCTGTCACCCTTAACACCCTTACTTCTAAACGACCGCTGGCGGTTATTTTCTTCTCATTTGTTTTACTGACAGTGCTCTATTGGATTATGAAGCAGGTAACTTTGGGACTCAAGCTCAGGGTCCACTATGCTCGGACAGGGCAAAATGCTCTGCAGTAGTCACAGAATATAGTTAACTTGGGAAAAGATCTTTGGCGGATGGGTGTTGGGTTAGTACTGGAACCTTTGAGCAAATGACTAAAAAGTGACAGCAGTGCTTCCCCAGTCATGGGATTTGTCAACTACTAAGCATAAACCTCTAAACCATCCACCATAGAGATAATTCCTGGGCGGGTTGAGTCTAGTCTCCCCAAGAATTTGGGAAAGGAAGGGGGCCTGGAATAACTATTTGAGACTACCTACTTAAAACTCTTTGTCAATGTAAGAGAAATAGCCCACGCTGTTGCCAATCCTGCAAAAATTATTGAGTCATAGCAGAGCAGATATCTGGCTGTTTACAATCAGGGCCACAAAATGTCGAAAAATGGCGACTTGCCAGGTGTTTTGACCCTCGCCAGCTTATCCTGATAAGTAGTGCGTCATTGGAATCAAGGAACTCCTTGCCCATGAAAGTCGTTTATGACCCAGATAAAGACATTCTACAGATTGCTTTTGTTGCGACTGTGATTGAGGAAACCACACAAATCGCACCTGGATTAGTGCTCGATTATGACGAAGACGGGCAGGTAATTGGATTAGAACTCAGAAAAGCATCCACTAAGGTAGATAACCCCTACGCTATCTGCTTCGATGTGGGCCAAGCTAACCTCAATAAGCCCCTACCCAGCATCAAAGAGGAATAAGCGAAGCAGCTACTAAAAGTCAACAGACTGTAACTTTTGAGGCCGCATTTGCGGTCTAAAAGGCGTGTTGTGAATCATCGGTCGATAATAATTAGGCTGGGGTGTTGAGCCCCTTCCCTCTAATTAACCTCCCACCAATACGTTCAAACGTTGAGTAACCATGACAGAACCTGTGCGAATTTTGATGTGTGCCCCGCAGCACTACGACGTTGATTATGTAATCAATCCGTGGATGGAGGGCAATATCCATCGCTCATCTCGCGATCGCGCCCAGGAACAGTGGAAGGGACTCCATACCATCATCAAAGACCATGCCAAGGTGGAACTAGTTGAGCCGCAACCGGGATGGCCAGACATGGTATTCACCGCCAATGCCGGATTAGTTCTCGGCAACACCGTTGTGCTCAGCCGCTTCTTCCATCCCGAACGCCAGGGAGAAGAACCTCACTTTCAGAAATGGTTTGCAGACCAGGGCTACACCGTCCACACACTGCCCAAAAGTTTGCCGTTTGAGGGGGCCGGAGATGCGCTGCTTGACCGCACTGGCAGATATCTGTGGGCCGGGTATGGTTTTCGCTCTGAGCTAGACGCCCATCCCTATTTAGCGCAGTGGCTGGATATGGAGGTCCTGTCTCTACGACTGATTGACCGCAGGTTTTATCATCTCGATACCTGTTTCTGTCCGCTCACAAATGGTTACTTGCTCTACTATCCGACCGCATTTGACACCTACTCCAATCACTTAATCGAACGACGCATCCCAGCAGAAAAGCGTATTCCTGTGGATGAAGTGGATGCTGTGACCTTTGCCTGTAATGCGGTGAATATTGACCAGACCATTATCCTCAACACGGCCAGCGACAGCCTCAAGCAAACCTTAACGACACGAGGATTTACTGTCGTTGAAACACCCCTCACCGAATTTTTGAAGGCAGGTGGAGCCGCAAAGTGTTTGACACTGAGGCTGACAGAGCCGCGCCGAAACTCTCCCCAGGTATCTTCTATTCAAAGCCGTGTGATTCATTTAGAAGGACATTTGCTTGACTCAGGCCTGGTGAATCGAGCCCTGGATACGATTGTGTCCGGCGGCGGTAGTTTTCAGGTTTTGAACTTTGACCTGGGAGAACAGCGTCAGGATACATCAACGGCAGAGGTTAAGGTTTCAGCACCCGACGCAATGGTGATTGAAGACATCATGGGGCAACTGGTGGATTTGGGGGCAGTGGTGACCTCTGACCAGGCCATTGTTGATGCCCAATTAGAAACCGTAGTTCAGACAGGCGTAGCCCCGGATGATTTCTACGTAACCGCTATCTATCCTACAGAAGTGTCTGTGGGCGGACAGTGGTTCAGGGTGCAGGGACAGCGTATGGACGGAGCTATTGCCATTACCCACACACCCGAGGGTCCGTTGGTCCGCTGTAAGCTGCTGCGGGATTTGCAGGTGGGGGAATCTGTCGTAGTTGGTAGCGAAGGTATTCGCACTAAGCGCACTGAAACCACACTCAAGAAGAGTTCTCCAGAGGAGTTTAGCTTTATGGGGGCAGGCGTCTCCAGTGAACGACGCGTCGAGCTAGTTGTCGAACAAATTGCCTGGGATCTACGCCGAATCCGTGACCAGGGGGGCAAAGTAGTGGTCACGGCAGGGCCAGTGGTGATCCATACTGGCGGCAGTGAACACCTGCGACACCTGATTCGCGAGGGCTATATTCATGGGTTGCTGGGGGGAAATGCCATTGCCGTTCATGACATTGAGCAGGCATTGATGGGTACCTCCCTCGGCATGGATATGAAGCGAGGTGTTTCTGTACACGGCGGGCATCGCCACCACCTCAAAGCCATTAACACCGTTCGCCGTTGCGGCAGCATTGCCAATGCGGTGGAGCAGGGGGTGCTACAAAGCGGGGTGATGTATGAATGTGTGAAAAACAATGTGCCCTTTTCCCTAGCTGGGTCAATTCGTGACGACGGTCCATTACCCGATACCCAAATGGATCTGATCCAGGCTCAGACGGACTACGCCCACTTAATTGAAGGTGCAGACCTGATTTTGATGCTCTCGACCATGCTGCACTCCATTGGTGTAGGAAATATGACTCCCGCCGGGGTAAAGATGGTTTGCGTCGATATCAATCCAGCGGTAGTGACAAAGTTAAGCGATCGCGGCTCGCTGGAATCGATTGGAGTGGTAACCGACGTGGGGCTGTTTTTAAGTTTGTTAGTCAATCGGTTAAACAAACTCACTGGAGAATATGCGCGGCTTTAAGGGCGCTGAACGCCTCCTGCCTTATATTTGAAAATAGTCAGGTGGGGAAAGGGTTATAGCAAGATCAGGACAAAAGTTTTATATACAACTATGTCCATTATTTTGGGCACGCTGGAAGAGGAGCAATTGTCGGTGTAGCAGGCTGCAATTCAGAAGGGCAACGCATCTCTATAATAGAGAGCTTAAATGACTGTTAAATTTTCCCTGATCTATGCCTGACCATGGGTTCCAAAATGGAACATCGCAGCCATCTACAATTCGACCAATTGGTGTCTATGCCCTGTCAGGACTGGCAGCAGATAGGGATCATCTCTTTTCCATCGATACGGTAAGGGGGTATCTCGTCTCTGTTGATCCCCACACTAACAACACAGTTATTCTCAACCCACATCAGCTGGAAGATAAGGAATGGATCAACGCGGTAGGGCTGTCTCTCTGGCAGGACACCTTTTGGTTTGCTAGGGATGAAGAAGTGTTTTGCTGTAATCGCACCACCCTGCAAACCACCTTTTTTGCCAAACTTTCCTATCCAGTGGCTGGTGTAGCTGTTTGGGAAGACACCGTTTATGTCAGCTGCCAGAAATCTGGATATATTCATCTATTTGATCGCAACACGGGAGAACTCCTGGACAAATTCCCACAGCCTGGTGTCGGTGAGGAAACCTTAGCAACTAATGAGGATGGGTTATGGGTATGCGATCAGATAGAGCAAACGGTTTATTGTCTAGATAGCACCACAGGTGAGATACAACTGAGTGCTCTGACTCCCTACAGTTCACCCACAGGTATTGCATTTTATCGGGCTGAAGCGGATCAATCGCCTATCTGCTATGTCGTCTATGCGGATGAAGAACCCTATATTCGGGATAATCCCAATGCGGAGTCGCCCTATGAACTGACATTTCGCGATCGCACTTTTATCCATCCCCTTTATCTACACACCAACCAGGCCGAACACTACACCCTCTCCAACGGCTACCTGGTGGAGTTCTCCTACGTAGAAGAACTGTTGCCCCTAGACGCTGTCACTCTCAACAATGTCGAATGGCGCATTGCTCTTCCTGCCAACACTCTACGGCAGCGTGTCCGCCAGGTGGAGCCCATTGGCCATCCCTTTACAATTGAAGAACAAAATGGACAGCAGGTAGCCGTTTTCCACTTCGACCAAATTCAGCCTTTCCAGGGAGGCCTCATAGGCTGGAAGGCTACTGTTGAGATGTATAGCCTCAAGTATTGCCTAACCCCTGAAGATATTGATGCTGATAAGCCGTTACCAACTGAGCTAAGGCGCTACCTGGTTGATGACGATGAGCTAACAATGGATACAGATACTATTCAGCAAGCGGCTCGTGAGGGAGCAGGTACCGAAACCAATGTATTGCGGAAGATGTTGCGGATTCGCAATTATGTCTATGATCGTCTTGCCTACGGCATCCAGCCCAAAATCGATACCCCCGATGTGGCTCTGGAGCGAGGGACCGGCTCCTGTGGGGAATATGTGGGAGTGCTGCTAGCCCTGTCCCGGCTAAACGGCATTGCCTGTCGCACCATTGGTCGCTATAAATGTCCGCCCCATCCTGAATACCGTCATCTGCCTCTGGAACCAGACTTTAACCATGTTTGGCTAGAATTTTATGTGCCTGGTGTGGGCTGGTTACCGATGGAATCCAATGTGGACGATGTGATTGAGCGGGGTCCCTATCCTGAGCGGTTCTTTATGGGACTGGCCTGGTACCACACCGAAATTGGCAAAGGAATTCCCTTTACCAAGATGACGGCCGATGACAAACCTGAAGAGTTCTCATTACGCGATTTGGCCATCAATCATATCCGCTTTCGCATAATTGATGAGCTAAATCCGAGCGAGACAATTGACAAGTCTAAATAATTTCCTATTTGTAAATAGCTATGTCTAATTCATACTCTCTGATGATCCATGGTGGATCAGGTTCGTTAGAAGATCTCAAGTACGAAGCAGGTGAAGACGATTTTCAACAAAGCATCAATAGGATTTTAGAGAAGGGGCGTCAGCGTCTTGCCCAGGGTGACTCTGCCCTGGATGTTGTCGAATATTGCGTTGCCTTGTTAGAAGACGATCCTCTCTACAATGCCGGCCGCGGATCGGTACTCAATGCCAAAGGGCAGGTGGAAATGGATGCCGCCCTGATGAATGGCCCTGATTTGCGAGCTGGATCGGTTGCCTGTGTCAGTGAGGTCAAAAATCCGATTTCTCTGGCACGTCGAGTTTTGGACCATGAACAGCACGTACTTTTGGTAGGGCACGGCGCTCTGGAGTTTGCCAACCTGTGCGATCTTGAACTTTGCCACGAGGATTATTTTATTACCCAGGCTCGAATTGAGCAGTTGAAAGAAGCTAAGGCGGCTGGACGCATTACGCTTGACCATGAGCGGGTAAAACCATCGGAAAAATTAGGCACGGTCGGAGCTGTTGCCTGGGATATCAATGGGGATCTGGCGGCGGCTACGTCCACAGGAGGACTGGTGAATAACCACTGGGGTCGGGTGGGAGACTCTCCCATCATCGGTGCCGGAGTGTATGCGGACAATGAATCCTGTGCGGTATCGGCTACAGGGTATGGAGAAGAGTTTTTGCGGACGGTGTTGTCGAAAACAATTGCGATGTTTGTGCAGTGGCGTGGCATGGATGTGGAAACAGCGGCGCAGGCTGGAATTGACTATTTGGTGAATCGGGTGCAAGGGGAAGGGGGGGTGATTGTTATCGATGCGGCGGGGCATTGTGCATCGGCACAGTCAACCACAGGGTTGATCTGCGGCTGGATTGAACATGGAGGAGAGGCCCACTGCACATTGGGATGACCTCAGACATCAGAGCAATTCAAATGCACTAGGATAGAATGATTCCTGTAGGAGTCTGGCTCAACCAGCATTCTATCTAAACCTAATGTTATGGTCCAAGTGATTGCCGCCCACAGTTTTGAACTGCATGAAGTTGAAGCACAATTTGGTCTACAGCAATCGACCGATCCTGCTTTTTTCTTGGAGTGGCAGGGGGTAGAGGCGGACTTAGATGAACGCGATCGCTACTGGCTTGATAAAGCTAAATCCAATTTTCTCAGCTTAATCAAATATCGCTTACACGAAGAAGTAGTTAAAATGTCGATTTTGGCTCCACTTCTGGCTGTATCTGGTTTGGGGAAAGCGCCATTTGTGCCAAAGGCTGAAAAACAAATAGAGGTCACATTTCCAGCTCAGGATTCGGATATCGAAGATGAGATTATTCGTGGTCGCATTGATTTATTAGTGTTGTATCAGAATCTATGGGTGGTGACCATTGAGACAAAGCCCCAACAGTCTGATGTTTTGGAAGCACTTCCCCAGACTTTGACCTATATGATGGCGAGTCCAGAAAAGGAGTTACCGCTGTTTGGGTTACTGACCAATGGTCGGCATTTTATGTTTGTCAAACTGCTTAAAAAGGCAACACCCACCTATTGTCTGTCAGAATTGTTTACATTATTTCGGCAAGGTAATGAGATGTATCAGGTGACGGCAATTTTACAGCACCTGGGGAAATTGATGATGGAAGTAGATTGGCAAAGCCAAAAAGCTGGCTAATAGTTTCACAGTGACTGGGCAATCGCAGATCGGGTTAGCAAGCGTATTAATGAATCAATGGTTTTGATAGGATTCAGCATGACTTTGTTATAGGAAGCCATGGGACGCATTAGGCAGCAAAATCAGGCACAAGTTGGTGCCTGGTTGCTAGCACAGTTTCAGAATTAAGGAACAGTATTAGATTTTGTCTGTTTGTACTTGGGCTCAAGTGCGTTGCAAAAGCTGTTCAAGCTATTCAGCAAGATGTTGTAGTACGGATAGGCGTCATCATTCGCTCAACAACAAAGTCGAATGTTGCTAACTCGTAACTGCAATGACTTTCAAGAATTACACCAAAAAGCGCTCAATCACTCCGACATCTTAGCGATCTATCAAGACACAGAGCCGACGAAAAATATGCGCTATTAAGACATTGTAAAAGCGATCGCAAACCTGGAAGCCTCAGGACTCAACCTCATCGGTCAATTTATTGTGCTTAACCAATGGCAATATTAAGTGCGATCGCTCTCCAATTTAACTAACCACCCACCGACATTGGCTCCAAAGGCGACGAGTCCGACACCGAATCTACCGCTTCCGGCGCATCCGCAATTGGATTACGCTTCTGAATTAGCTCAATCGCTCGACTCACATTGTCAGGGAAAATCACTACCAGTGCATCCTCAGGCGCATGTTCCAACGCACATTCAATTGCTGCCGCCTCATCCAACTGCACCACATGGGAGGCAGATGACTCAGCCTGCGCAATCCCCTGAACAATCAGCTCAGCTGCACTACCTGCAGGACGCCCCCGACCATCATCATCCTCTTTCACAATAATGTGATCAAAGAACGTTGCCGACAGCCGACCCAGGTCGATCAGATCCTGATCTCGACGATCTCCAGGACCACCCACAACACCAACAGTTGGCCCCGACCAGTTCTTAACAAAGCCACCTACTGCCTCGTAACCAGCTGGATTGTGGGCATAGTCCACCAGTGCATGGAAACGACCCAGGTTAAACAGATTCATCCGTCCTGGCGTCTGCTGGGCCGACGCCTCAAAGCTGCGTAACGCAGCCCGAATTTGCTCCACCTTAATCCCCTGAACAAAGGTGGCTAAGCTCGCAGCCAGAGCGTTGGCAATCATAAACGGGGCACGTCCGCCCAATGTCAATGGTACCCGCTCCACATGCTCAATCCGATGTACCCACTCATTCTGCAGGACAACAATGTGACCATCGTCGTACACAGCGGCAATACCACCGTCCCGCACATGATCCCGCACCAACGGATTCTGAGCATCCATCGAGAAGTAGGCCACCTTGCCAGCCACCCGATCCGCCATGGCGACAACTCGCTCATCGTCCACATTGAGGATGGCATAGCCATCAGTATGGACCGACTCAGCAATCACCCCTTTCACTCTGGCCATCTGGTCGATGGTGTCAATATCTCCCAGACCCAAATGATCAGCAGCTACATTCAGCACCACACCAACATCACAGTGACGGAAGGCTAAGCCGGAGCGCAGAATACCGCCTCGGGCAGTTTCTAACACCACCATCTCCACCGTGGGATCTTGCAGAATCATTTGAGCGCTTTGGGGACCAGTAGTATCACCCTTTTCTATCAGGTGATCCCCGATATAAATGCCATCTGTAGTTGTAAAGCCTACTGCGTCGTAAACCTGCCGAGCAATATGGGCAATCAGACGGGTAGTCGTAGTCTTACCATTAGTACCCGTTACTGCCACAACCGGCACCCTGGTAGGCGTTCCAGGCGGGAACAACATCTGTAAAATCGGAGCTGCCACATTACGGGCCACCCCCTCACTAGGTGCTAAGTGCATCCGCAGTCCCGGCGCTGCATTCACCTCCACAATTACCCCATCTGCCTCACGCAGCGGCTTGGTGATGTCGGTGGTGATTACATCGATCCCAGCAATGTCCAGGTCGATAATCCGCGAAACTCGCTCGGCTAACCAAACCGTCTCTGGATGAATATCATCGGTACGGTCAATGGCGGTTCCACCTGTACTCAGATTGGCCGTTGCCCGTAGATCAGCCACCTGCCCTGGCTCTAGAACCGTATCTAAGGTAAAACCTTGACGGCTGAGCATCTCATCAGTGGCTTCATCCAGCTGAATTTGGGTAAGAACATTGTCATGGCCATTGCCACGACGCTCGTCCTGGTTCTCCAGCTGCACCAGCTCAGTAATCGTGTTGCGGCCATTGCCCACCACATGGGCGGGTATCCGCTCTGCTACGGCAACAACCTGATGATTGACCACCAAAATGCGATGATCGTGTCCTGCATAGAAGTGTTCTACGATTACCCCTCTGGAAATCGCTTTAGCTCGGTCATAGGCCACCTCTGCCTGTTCCCTGGAGCGAATATTGATTGTGATCCCGCGTCCATGATTGCCATCTAATGGCTTGATGACAATGGGATAGCCGCCGAGACGTTCAATAGTGGGTTCAAGCTCATCGAAGGAATAGATTAACTCCCCTGCAGGCACAGGGGCACCCATACTTTCCAGGATGGCTTTAGTTCGCTCCTTATCGCAGGCCAGCTCTACACCCAGCACATTGCTAGAGGATGTCAGCGCGGCCTGGACACGCTTTTGATATTTGCCATAACCAAGTTGGAATAGGTCACAATTCTCCAGTTCTACCCAAGGGATGCCACGAGCTTCAGCTTCGCTTACCAGGGCTTCCGTAGTCGCTCCCAGGGACGCTTCAACACGCAACTCTTTCAAATCAGACAGATCCGTTTGCAGTTCAGCCTCAGGGTAGGAGCCCGTCTCAACAATGCTTTGACATAGACGAACAGCGGCACGGGTGGCGTAACGACCTGCCACTTCATTTTGGTATTCAACAACGACTTGATAGATACCGGGTGTACTGGTTTCTCGAGTGCGGCCAAAGCCAACTTCCATGCCAGCCAACACCTGTAGCTCAAGGGCCACATGCTCCACAATGTGTCCCATCATGGTGCCTTCTTGTACGCGGAACAAGAATCCGCCTGGGCACCCTGGGGAACAATAATGGTCTTCGAGACTGGGCAGCACCTGCACTAACCCATCGTAGAAACCGGGCAAGGTATCAGAAGGACTATCGGCTAGATCTTCTAAATCCAGGCGGACAACTATCAGCTTAGGGCGACGAATACTCCAATAGTTAGGCCCACGGAGAGTGCGAGTGTGCAGAATTTTCATAGGCGACAAGGGGGTTTTGAATAGATGCCAACAGAAGTTAAGCGCAGCCTTGTGAATTCATACGCGAACGTTCAAGGCACTCCCCTCTATGGAGTGCCTAAATATGATTGAGAATTGACATACCTACAGAGAACTAAGCAAGGCTCGCCAATTCGCTGATTTATTGATTTTTGTAAATTTAACTACAAACGTATTCAATATTAAGTGAACACTCTAAGTTTTTGACCGGAATATTTCGTACAAATCGCTCAAATTTTGACTTGATGCTTGTAGAGATCCCCAATCTTGCAAATAGCTTTAGGGATATTGAGTAACCGCAATAAAAGGATATTGAGCGACTGTATTGGATGATACAGCATCACTCAAACGGCATCATTGAGGTAAACATTTGTCACTAATTCATAACATTCACCAGCATCAGCCATGCATTTTATGCATTTCATGAATGCATTTTTCGATCTCCACTGATCTAAGTCAGCACCCTTATTTATAGATGCCATTGAGACTGTTAATGGGAAAAATACCTTCAGTCTAAGAATGGGTGTTGCGAAGGCGCGCTTTGAGCTTAGATATCACTCCAAAACTCGTTCTATGAACTGAGTGGCGTCTGTAATCGTAGTGGTCGCCTTCGTTGAGTACATGCAACCGTAAATCATGCAAACTCAGGGGAGATGTGGCGCTAGAACTGCTGTAGTTTGTGTGGGTTAAATCCTGCGGGTCAATGATGGTGATAGTCCCTTTGCCAATGACTTCAAAGGTGCCATCTCCGCTAAAGGCAGCACAGGTATCTTCGTCAATGCCAATGCCTAGCTTGCCAGGGTGGGCTGCGATCGCACTTATCAATCGAGCCATCCGATTACGGTTATGAAAGTGTTGATCCACCAGCAGTTCTGGAATAATCGCCAAACCATCCATCAAATCCACCAGACTGCGATTTGGCGATTCACCGCTACTGCCACCTGAAATCATCTTTTCCCCCATCACCGCAGCACCGGCACTGGTCCCAGCCAGCACCAGTGTCCCTATATGGAGACGTTCCTTAATAAACCTGAGAAAAGTACTCCCGTGAATAAACTCAAATAAGCGCACCTGATCACCACCAGACAGAAACACCCCCGTGCAGCGATCTAGCAGCTTAAGCCAACGGTCCTCATCACACTCATGGGGACGTCGGATATCAAGCACATGAACGTTTTTAGCACCCATTTGGGTGAAGATGCGATGATAGCGAGCACCGACGACACTTGGTTCTTGGGACGCGCAGGGAACAATACCGATTGTCGCTTCCGCCCCTCCAGCACTATCAAAGAAGGCAGTAAGTATAGTACGATTACCGACCTTGTCTTCTGCCCCTCCAATCACCATGATGGGGTACTTGGTCGGAGTTACCATAGCTTGCTGCACGAGAGATTTTTCTACTGCACGAAAGAATTTTCTACCAGCGCATAAGCGCATTCCTAAGTAGTAAATCATATAGTTGCAGGGTAATAAAATCAAAAAATAGCTGTTGTTGATTGGGGGGCATAGCTGTTGCTGATTTGAGGGATGAATCGATCTGTTAGGCACGCCATATGTCAAAGATTGCAGATGAAATCGCACCATAGATCCGCAACGCCCAAAAATACTTTCTCCAATGGAATTGTCAATTGAGTGGTTCCACCAGCTGAGTAGGCATTAGCCTTGTCCAGAAGAATACTCAATTAGCCCATAAAAATGCATCGGAAGTTTAGTTGCAAACCTTCAAAGAATTAGATTGCCAGCAGGGGTATCAACTCAAGGCGGGAAGTAATTCTGGGGAAAGGAGATAGAATATAGGACTCAGAATATATTAGGGGCAACGCTTCTAGCTCCTATATTCTAGATTCCCACCTCACCGAAATTTCCCGGCTTAAAACGGGAAAAATGAGGATAGTTGATTCAAACTATCCTCATTTTTCTTCGCTAGAGCTCATGCAAAGGTTGGTTTATGAGAAGGTTATCGTCTGTAAAAAAGAATAAACAGAGGTGCCCTGATGGGTAATCTTCTTACAAGCAAGACCTGGGTTTAATTTTTTAACAGGTCCAAAATTCTTCCCACAATTCTTAGCTTGATGCAACATAAGCAACAGTCTCTTCATTAACCTTTGCTTTCGCCTTGGCCGCCGCCGTAAACCCCTCAGGAATTGATACGCCGTCAGGTAGCTGCCCCATGGTCAACATGGCCCCCATCATTGAGCCTACGATTCCCAACATATACACATCACTGCCGGTCATATACAACCCTGGAATCGGTGTTTTAATCCGTGTCCAACCCTGATTCTCAGCAGCAAACCGCTCTGAGTGCATGGGTAGCCCGTACATGCCACCTTTAGGATGGGCGGTAAAATGTTCATTCGTCAGCGGGGTCGACACTTCGCAGTACTCCACTAGGTCAGAGAAACCAGGATACTGTCGTTCAATCATGCCTAACAACTTGTCCTGAATGCATTGTTTGAGGGTTTTATACCCTTCATCTCGATGCAGCCAGGCCTGGTCACGCCAAGGGGCAAAACTATCGTAATCAGCAAAGGCGATTAGCTCAGCCGTGTGTTTTTTAGCATCGGGATCTTTTAAGGATGGGAAGGACATATACACTTGGGGTGACTCTCCGTCCTGCAGCCAGTTACCCTTTTGTTGGTCAACTCTCCCATGGTCAAAGGTGTTATAAATCCAGTGATTCTCTCCCTTAAACCCTAACTGGTGCGGATCGCCGGAGAAGCCAATGTATACCGACACATTGGTAGCGGGAGGGTGAGCCTGGACAAACTGTTGCAGAGACTTACGAAATGGAATTGGATAGCTCTCTGGAATAAATTTTAGATAGGTATTGTAGGCTCCCGCATTGGAGATCACCACAGGGGCATAGTACTCTTCAAAAGTCTCCTTTTTAGACTTTAAATTTCGTACCCGCACACCAGCGGCTTCACCCCCATTCAACAAGATTTCGGTCACTTCTCGATTGACCAGGACCTGGCCACCTTTAGCCTCCACGACTTTTTGCACACTCTTAGCAATGGTGCCAGGGCCACCCACCGGGTAATAGCCTCCATTTAGATAATGGCTAACAATGGTGGCGTGGAGAGCAAAGGGACTCTCTTTGGGCGGAACGCCATAGTCCAACCATTGGGTGGCAAGTAATGCCTTAAGCTGGGGATCTTGAAAGTGTTGGTCGAGATACTCTTGGGTAGTCAGGCTCAGGTCAGTACCATGCCAGAGTTTGGCCACTGCCGCCACTGCCTTAAAGAGAACCCCATTGTTTCGCCTGGCAGCATTCAGAAACATGGCCGCTGCCGCTTTGCGAATATCTTTGAAGTAATGACGAATCGCTTTAGATTCTGCCGGGAACCGCTCAATTAAATCCGCTTCAAAACGTTTGGGATCACCATAGAGGTCAAAGCATAGCCCTGGATAGACAAATTTTTCAAAGGGTTCTGGCATCTTCTGCCATTGCACCTGTTGGCCGGTGACCAGGTCAAACAAGTTTCGAGTGCCGGAGCCTACTTGCATTTGCCCCACATAGTGCAGCCCTGGGTCCCAGTGAAATCCCTTACGTTGGAATGTGTGGGTAAACCCTCCGGCAATAAAGTGCCGCTCTAAAATTAACACCCGTTTGTTGCGCAACTGGGCCATGAGACTGGCAACAGTCAGAGCCCCAATCCCTGAACCAATCAGGATCAAGTCATAGTCTTTGCGTAGGGACTTTTTGCCGTCCGACTGAGCCATTTTCTGGGGAGTGAGCTGAGCATTCATCACAGGCCTCCAAGGATATTAGGAAACTTCAAGTTAAATGTTAACGCTGACAACATTAATCTAACCTCGAATGTTAACAGTGTCAACATTCAATGCTAAAATCTTTCCTAAGCCCTGGTGGAGTGAGCTTTTGATGTCCAAGTCCGACCGTAAAACTGGCTATCATCACGGTGATTTACGCCAGGCGTTAATTGATAGCGCTTTAGCGTTGATTAAGGAAAAGCAGGATGCTAAGACCCTGTCGATGCGTGAAGTGGCGCGGCAGGCCGGGGTATCGAATGCCGCACCCTATCGCCACTTTGCCGATAAGGATGCCCTGCTGGCTGCCGTGGCGGAAAAGGGGTTTCGCATTCTAGCGAGCTATTTGCGGGAGGGCGTGAACTCAGTCCCAGGGGAGCCGCTGCAACAACTACAGGCCAGTGGTGTGGCCTATGTGAAATTTGCCATTGCCTATCCGTCCTATTATCGGGTCATGTTTAGCGCGTTTCAGCCAGGAGATACGAAATCGCCTGATTTGAATGAAGCGGGACTGGACGCGTTTGGGGTGTTGGTGGAGATTATTGTCGGTGGTCAGGCGGTAGGCCAGATGAGGGCTGGTGAACCGCAGCAGCTGGCTTGGGTGGCGTGGTCGTTGGTCCATGGGTTAGCCATGCTCGTGATTGAGCGACAGCTGCCCCTGATGGACAAGGCCTCGGTGGTTGCGTTTGCCGAATTGGCGACTCAATCGTTGGTGGAGGGGATGAAGGTTAGGGGTTCTCGGTTGGGATGAATATGTTTTGGCGGTGAGAGAGGGTGTAGGGTGTAGGGAACAATCTCACCTTTTTTGAATACCCCGATGTATTCCGTTGGCTCCCACTCGTTTCAGGTGGGAATGTGAGGCTCGTAGGGATGTTCGGAACGTCTCTACATCTAGAAGTTGGAGAAGTTGGAATTTAACGGATTTTGTTTCCTAGAAGGAGTTTAGTGACTTCGCAACATTAATGCAGATGGCCAGAGGTGCATCGGTTTTAAGGGCTTGAGCATCAAGGTGGGTGCGGGTCGCACGGTAGTTACTATGGCATAACGTTTTAATTAACCGACCTCTGGATGGGATATCCAGCTGCCCTCGACGACCAATCTCTGCCAACGGATAGTAGTAAGGCGGCATGGTTGCTTCATCTATCATCACCGATAACAATCGTTGTATCTGTTGAGGCCACTGCCACTGGTTAGCTAGAGTAGCCATCCTTGCCACATAATCGACATCATGCAGGGGGCCTAACCACATAGGCCCGCTCACAACCGGAGCCCGATCACAAACCCGACAGCCCAGCCGTCCCAACTGTCGCCAATTAGCCGTACGAAACTGCCCACAACCGTGACAATAGACCAAAAAACCATAGTGTTGATCCTGCCAGCCTCCGGTGACCACTCGCACCATCACCCGATGGATAGAGCCATTAAAAATCGAAAATACAGGTTCAATGGCAAACCCTCTAGATGCCGCTTGCTGAGTAGCACAGCCTAGCAATAGTCGGAGCCCTTGCTCATGGACCGCCGGATGACTGCGGGCACAGGCTCCATACACCTGGACACTTTTCTCTAAAGCATGGCCTCCGGTGGTCCGTCCGTCGGTACTGGTGAGGTACAGAAATCCCCCAAACTTAATTGCCCATAATGCTGTGGTTAGAAATGGTGTCGGACTACCAAAGCTATCAATATCGATCAGGTCATAGTAATCGTGCCGCTGAGCGCAGCTAAAAAATAGCTGATTTACATCCTGGTAGGTCAAGCAATATGACCCAGGAGCCATTCCCTGACGCAGGTTGTCACTCAGCACTGCTTGTAGCTCAGGGTTGCCCTCATTGGCCCAGATCCAGTCAGCTCCAGATTCTAAGTGATAGCGCAAAGGTCGCACCCCGCAACCGGTCATGGCGTCTATGATGCGCAACTCTCCATGCTGCTGACGATAGAGAGCGGCAGCCAGGACCGCTAAATCACGGCCTACTTGACTGGACGCTCGGTAAAAGGCGTTTGAGATCGAAAACCTTGCCTTGCCTTCTTGGAGTTGCCCATTATCCGGTAGGCAATGCCCACTCTCCCCATCGCCCATTGCCTACCTCTATCTGATTGCGATCGCTTACATCACCGCCTCAATCGCCGTCGTCAGCTGCTCAGAACTAAGCTTAGTAATTATGAACACCTCTTGTACTGACTTCCCCTAATGATTCAGCACAACTCGACCGTATGATTCTTTGGAGCTAGACGAGGCCATCGTTCAGGCCTTCTCCAAAGGAGCCATGGTTAACCCGGCTCGAATCAACTGACTGTGATACAGCTCTGCTTGCTCCAGAGGACCGACCCAAACTGTTGCTTGCCCCTCGTAATGCACTTGATTGGTTAATTTCCAGGCATGATCTGGGGTCATGTGGGGAATATATTTCACCAGCGTCTCAGCCACATGCTGAAACGTATTGAAATCATCATTGAGCACTATCACTTTGTAGTCAGGATACGGCTGTCGGGTGGTTTGCTTAGCCTTCTCTTTGGTCACTGTCGGTGCCGCAGAGGTGGCCTGAATAGCCGAATTAAAAACTACTGCCTTCATAGAGTATGCCTTTACTAGGACAATGGACATACCGGTCGAACCATCGCCTGTAGAAATGATCGTAGATGTCTTCATATACAGTAACAAAATGCCCCAGAAGATTGACGCAAGCGAACATACGTATAGTGTGCCTACAACAAACCAGTTAGCAAGGCGTCACCCTGATGGGTACTATTGCGAGTAAAGCTCTGTATTCTAAATATTTGCTGGAAAATAACCATAGAACTCATAGTTGTTTTCCTGAGGGGTTCATTCTATCTAAATAGACTGAGTTACAGACTAAATTAATTGGAGCAGTAACGCCAATTCTCATGAGGATGTAATCTAAGAATTCCTGACAAATGATCAGACATCTAGATAAGTTTATCCAAATAGATATAGTTCAGCTAGATCAGCAGCAATCAATCTAGCCTCTATGTAGGTCGCTATCACTAAACAAGTAAGGGAAACAAGTAAGGAAAAATCTATGAACAACTGGCGCTGGCTACAGGGCATTGGTATCGGCATTTCCATGGCTGTCGGAGCCACTGCAATCCAAGCTGCAGAACCGTTGCCTAAACCCTTACAACCACTGCGGTTGGCTCAAAGCTATACGGATTTAGTGGCGGTTTCACTATTTCAGCACTATTCAGCGGGCTACCCAGCTCCCATTCTGACTGAGGGCTTATCATCACGACAAATTGATTCGGTACACATCACGTTTGTCCGTCGTCTGATTAGTGAAGCCGGGGATGAAGGGTCAATCGTTGGGTACAAAGTTGCTTTGACCAACCCTAACGCGCAAGCGCAGCTGGGCGTCAATCATCCTCTGTATGGTTTTCTACTGGAAAATATGCTGCTGGAAAGCGGCTCTACATTACCAATTGAGTTTGGCAGCCGTCCGCAAGCTGAAGGCGATTTGATGGTGCGGGTGGGTAGCGCTGATATTAATCAAGCCGATAGTGACGCAGAACTGTTGGCCGCATTAGATGCAGTGATTCCCTTTCTAGAGCTGCCCGATTTAATCTATGCCGAAAATGCCAATGTTAATGCCGGGGCTCTAGTGGCTGTCAATGTGGGCGCTCGCTATGGCATCATGGGCAACCCGATTAACCTTGAGCCTGATGAGAGTGGCCTTGCCCAGTTGGAAAATATTCGCGTTGCGCTTTATAACGATCGAGACCAGTTTTTGGCCGAGGGGAATAGCACAGCTCTTTTGGGACACCCCATTAATGCTGTGCGCTGGCTGCGGGATACGCTCCAAACCCAGGGAGTCGACCTAAAACCAGGCGATCTGCTATCCCTAGGGTCAATCACGTCCCTGGTATCGTTAGAAGCTGAAGCCGACATCACCGGTATAGAAGCTCGATACTTTGGCCTCAATGCCAATGATCAATCCATTGATCTTGAGGTGTCCTTCGAGGTGCCGGAAGAGGATACTTAATTTCTGATGTGACGTCTTCGAACTTATGATTTTATCTGCAAGCTATCGATGAGTATGGCTTTGCTGACATTAGTTCGTTTCTCAGATCAACAAAAATATTCTTCTGTGGTGTGATTTCGAAGTTATAAACACGACAATATAGTCTGTAGAATTCACGGATTTTTTTTCAGAAAGTTGACGGATTCTGTCTGTTATAGCTGTTACTTATAGAGTGACGGTCTAAACTTACAACCAATGTACGTAGAACCATCTCAGCATCCCATTGAGTGTGTTGGAGAGATTTTCGAGGGACCTTTTGTCATTGTTTTTGACAGACAGTTTTCCGATTGGTCTACTCATAAATTACCGAAACAAGTTCTGGGAAAACTGTAGTTATTCGGTAAGCAACGTTAAAGGCTAAAAACACTTATGCCACTGCTAATTTAGGGAAGAGACCACTCTGTTAGAAATGCTGCAAGCATCTGTCAGGTGGAACATACCCAGGATCAGCAATGCCGCACCTATAGTATCTGTCAGGTTAGTCAGGACAATGGGTACTCCTAAACGCCCTATGTTACGACGCTAACCTGATGCGCAAATGTTCTTATGAATCAGGATATTTGCTGTATAAAAAGTTCCACTCAATTAAAGGTTGTAAGAGAAGAAGTCGTCATGTCTATCCGTTCGCGCTTTATTCAAACATCGCTTGCTGTGTTGATGGTGGCTACCGCCGGTCCCAGCTATGCATTAGATTTTCCACAGACCCGCGATCGGGGGGCTCCTGCCCGTGGCCCATCCCTGGCCACCCGTGGTGAAATTTGTCTAGATCCTCAAAATCGTCCTTCTCTGACATCGTTACTCCCCCACAATGCGATCGCAACCGCATTTGGAGCCGATACAGACATTCCCCTGTCTCTCTGGTTTTATATTCCAGACACTGAAGCTGCAGGGGCAGAATTAACCATTGTCAACGAACTGGGAGACGACGTTTATCAGCAGGCGATCGAACTCCCCGATACCCCTGGGACTATCCAAATCCCCCTGCCCAGATATCAGGCCGACGGCGTCACTCCCACATTTGAATCCGGCAGCCTATATTACTGGGATTTTGCCTTGATCTGTGACCCTAGCGATCGCGATGACGATGTTTTACTGGGGGGTGGCATTCAGCGTCTAGATGCAAGCCCAGATTTCCTGACCCAACTTGATGCCGTAGCCGACGATCCACTAGCCCAAGCCGAACTCTATGCCGCCGCAGGAGCATGGCAAGAAACCATCACCCTGGCCGCTTCCCTCCGGTCTCAAAACCCGAATGCCTGGACTGAACTGCTATCATCAGTGGATCTTACAGCTGTAGCAGAGCAGCCCATTGTGGACCAACAGGTGGACCAGCAGGTGGACCAGCATGAATCGGTAACTGATGTTCCGAGTGAGCCCCCCATAGCCATGCCCAATAATAATGGTTCTAACAATCTGCAGCAGCTGTTAGAGGGCATCAATCGCCGTACTGAATAATGAACCTGAAAAAGCTCTGGTGGCAATGGCGTGGGGTGGCCATCGTCACCCCAACCGTCACTATCCTCATCGTCCTACTGAGGGCTGCAGGACTACTGCAACCCTTAGAGTGGCGCACCTACGATCAGTACCTACAGTGGCGACCTGAAGAAACCGATCCGCGCATTGCCATTGTCGGTATTGACGAAACCGATATTCGACAATTGGGACAGGCCATCATCCCCGATGGCATCTATGCCGAAGTCATCTCAAAGCTAGCTGCACAGAAACCTAGAGCCATTGGTTTAGATATTATTCGAGATGTGCCTGTGGAGCCAGGCCATGCCGCACTGGAAACCGTCTTTCGCAACACGCCAAATCTGGTGGGTATTCGCACCATTTTGGGAGACAATGCTGATCGCGACTTGATTGATGCCGCACCAACCCTCGCAGAACTGGGTCAAATAGGCATCAACGACGGCATTGTGGACAATGACAACACCATTCGGCGAGGCCTGCTGATGGTGACTACCCCCGAAGGCGACCAGGCCCCCAGCTTTGCCCTTTACCTGGCCTTGCTGTATTTAGATGCCGAAGGAATTGGCCCTGAAAATGTAGACAATACGGACTTTTGGCAGCTCAATGGGACTGTATTTCGACCCTTGGAAGCCAATGACGGTGGCTATGTGCGCGCCGATGCTAGAGGGTATCAAACCCTAATTAACTATCGCGGCGGCAGTGAGCTAATTGAAACGGTTCCCCTGCGGGATGTACTCAATGATGACTTGCCCGACGACTGGGCAACGGATCGAGTTGTTCTGATCGGGTCTGTTGCCGAAAGTCTTAAAGACAGATTCTTTGTGCCCCACAGCAGTAAAATGCTCACCCTGCCAAAATCCATGGCCGGGGTGGAAATCCATGCCAACCTGACCAGCCAAATTATTAGTGCCACCTTAGATGGTCGAGCCCTGATTCGCACCTGGCCAGAGCCGATCGAAATTCTGTGGATTCTTCTATGGGCCACATTGGGGGCTGTACTGACCTGGCTCCAGCGCAACCCAGGCAAACGCACACTGCTACGGCAGATAGCCTTAATGGTGGCGATTGCCTCCATTCTGGTGCTTGGAGCCTATGCCTTGCTGCTACAAGGCTGGTGGGTGCCCGTAATCCCACCGCTGATGGCTCTAGTTGGGTCTGCTGCTGGGGTAAATACCTATTTGGCCCACAGCGCTAGTCAGATTCGCCGCACCTTTAGCCGCTACCTCAGCGATCAGATTGTGGCCAATCTGTTGGAAAATCCTGAAAATCTCAAACTGGGAGGAGAGACGCGCAAGATTACTATTTTGACCTCTGACCTGCGGGGCTTTACGGCGCTATCGGAGCAGCTACCTCCCGAACAAGTCGTCAAGATTCTTAACCTGTACCTGGGTTACATGTCAGAAGTCATCAATGACTATCGCGGCATCATTGATGAATTTATGGGGGATGGCATTTTGGTGATCTTTGGAGCTCCCAATATTGTGGCCAATGATAATCATGCAGACCGAGCAGTAGCCTGTGCGATCGCAATGCAGCAAGCAATGGTCCAGGTGAATGCCGCCATGCGTGAAAAAGGCTTCCCCGAACAGGAAATGGGCATCGGCATTAATACGGGACAAGTTGTCGTTGGCAATATTGGCTCTGAGAAACGTACAAAGTACAGCGTGATTGGTGGTGCCGTTAACTTAGCATTTCGGATCGAGTCGTATACCACCGGGGGACAAATTTTTATCTCTGAAGATACCCACCAAGAAATTGGCACCATTAACAACCATCGCCTCGCCATCCAAAGCAAATTCGAAGTCTATCCCAAAGGCATCAAACGACCCATTACTATTTACGATGTCACCGGTATTGGTGGCGATATCTACAGTCTTTCCCTTACCCCTGAAAACCTTCCCCTAGAGCCCCTAAATCAGACTATTCCGATTGAATACGTAGCCCTAGAAGGCAAACAAGTAGGAGCCCAACATCACCCCGGCAACCTACAGAAATTATCAACAAAAACCGCCCTGCTTAACATTGGGGGTACAGCCCCCCTCAACTTGCTCACCAACATCAAACTTGTAATCAAGGCAGAGTCAGCTCCCGCAGACGTTTGCGAGACCGACATCTATGCCAAAGTTCAGCAGCAGGGAGACACTGACCAAGACTATGTTATTACCTTCACAGCCCGGTCACCTGCTGCTATCACATGGCTCAATCAGCAGATCGCAACATAACTGAACTAGCCCTGAATTAACTCAGCCCCTTCAATACTACCAGCGCTTCCTCAACATGCTTTTTGGGATTGAACTGGGAGTTAAACAAGTGACGCACAGTGCCGTCTTTATCAATCACATAGGTCACCCGTCCAGGCAACAAGCCCAGGGTAGCCGGTACGCCATAGGCCTTACGTACAGCCGACCCAGCATCGCTCACCAGGGTAAACGGCAGGTTGTACTTACTTGCAAACTTTTGATGAGAGTCGGTTGAATCGCTGCTGATCCCAATCACCTCAGCACCCAGGCCTTGAAAATCCTGGAAACTATCACGAAACGTGCAGGACTCAGTGGTACAGCCCGGTGTGTCATCCTTCGGGTAAAAATACAGCACCACAGCCTTCTGCCCCTGAAAACTAGACAGCGTTACTGATTCTCCCGCCTGAGACTGCAGCGTAAAATCCGGAGCCGTATCACCCACTTTAATCACCATCGTTTGCGTTCCTTTCGTCTGAATTGTTAACTTTTATTTAGCATACTGCTTCGGCAGAGAAATCAACGTTTTACCCAAAATCAACGTTTTACCCAAAATTGTTCCATGCGCATTCTGCTTTGGTTTCGCAATGACCTTCGTCTCCATGATCATGAGCCGCTCCATCGAGCCCTAGAGCAAAAAGCAGATATCATCCCTGTTTACTGTTTCGATCCGCGTCAGTTTGGTCACACCAGCTTTGGTTTTCCAAAAACAGGTGCCTACCGCGCCCAGTTTTTGTTGGAAAGCGTGGCTAATCTGCGCCAGTCCCTTCAAGCTAATGGCTCGGACCTGATTGTGCGCCATGGCAAACCGGAGGAAGAAATCTCAACTCTTGCAAAAACACTGCAGGTGGATGCCGTCTACTGGCATGAAGAAGTCACCAGCGAAGAACTAGCGATTGAAGCTGCTTTAGAAAAACAGCTGGCCCAGCTCAAAATCGGATACGAAGTCTACTGGGGTGCCACACTTTACCATCCTGACGACTTACCGTTTGAGGTCTCTCAGCTGCCCAAAGTCTTCACTTCATTTCGAAAAAAGGTAGAGAAAAGCAGCACAGTATATCCTACTTTTGCCACGCCTCAGACACTATCACCACTGCCCGAAATTAATACGGGAGATTTGCCTACGTTAACAGCTCTTGGCTTAGACGAGAAAATACCAGACTCGCGCGGTGTCCTACCCTTTAAAGGGGGTGAAACCGAAGGCCTCAATCGCCTGCAACACTACTTTTGGGATGTGGATCAGCTGCGGGTTTATAAACAGACTCGCAATGGCATGTTGGGCGCAGACTACTCGTCTAAATTCTCTCCCTGGCTGGCCCTAGGATGTCTCTCTCCTCGTCGGGTTTACGAAGAAGTGGGGGCTTATGAGGCTCAGCGGGTGCGGAATGATTCTACCTACTGGCTTGTGTTTGAGCTGCTGTGGCGAGACTTTTTTCGGTTTATCTGTGTCAAGCATGGTGATACTGTATTTTATCCATCTGGTTTACGCGGTCTCAAGGTGGCTTGGAAAGAAGACTGGAAACGGTTTGAGCAATGGACCCGTGGTGAAACAGGCTATCCGCTAGTAGATGCCAACATGAGAGAATTGGCCGCAACAGGGTTTATGTCAAATCGGGGACGACAAAACGTGGCCAGTTTCTTGACCAAAAACCTGGGTATCGACTGGCGAATGGGAGCCGAGTGGTTCGAGTCGCTGCTGGTGGACTATGACGTCTGCAGCAACTGGGGCAACTGGAATTACACCGCCGGTGTGGGTAATGATGCCAGAGGATTCCGGTATTTCAATATTCCTAAACAGTCCAAGGACTATGACCCAGACGGAGCCTATGTGAAACACTGGCTGCCAGAGTTACAAAAAGTACCGCGAAAAAAAATTCACAGCCCCTGGAAGCTAGATGCTAATGAGCAGAAGCGATGCAATGTTCAACTGGGGGTAGATTACCCCAACCCAGTCATCGATCTGGAGAAATCAGTGCGTACAAACGAGGCGATCTATAATGCAGCTGTAGAGATACGGCGCTAGTCAGCTTAAATTTGCCACTGTGGAACGTCTGATATTAGAAAAATCTCAATTCCCACAGGATGTCCTACTGGACTTACAGATGGCAGGTTCTGTTTTGTCGCGTTACGGCGCAAACCAAGTAATTCTCTACGGGTCCATGGCAAAGGGGACTTATCGGACCAATTCGGATATTGACATATGCGTCCAGGGTTTACCAGTCCAAAACTTCTTTAGGGCCATAGCAGAATGCCTGATGTCTGGTCACAGAGCGATCAGTATTGTTGACTTTGAAAACATTCATGGCTACTTCCGAGAAAGAGTTTTAAACGAGGGGAAAATTTTAATGAGCCTGGATATCCTCAAGCAGGAAGTAGAGTTTGGCCTTGAAAACCTCGGTAAAATACACGCCAATGTCGAAGCATTTTCGCAGTTAGCTATTGAGCCAAAAGTTAAAACTTCTGCTTTAACCTATGAATGTTTAGGTTACTACAATGCTATCGAGCATTTAATAATTCGCTTTTTGAAGTATCTCAATATGGATCTGCCAGGGGGGCAATTTTCCCATAGAGACACCTTAAAGCAATTTGGCTCTGTGCTATCAGACACGGGGCTACGGGACGAACAAGGGACAATGCAAACCATTGCTAATTTGATGGCTTTTCGCCATGTGGCTACTAAGATATATGGCTTTTTGATTGATGAGGCAAAACTGAATGTTGTCGTCGATGATATTCAGATGAATCACAAAGTTATTGAAGATCTATTCCGTAACTTAGTAACCCGAATGCCTGAGTCTGCATAATCAAGTAGCTGAATTTATGTTGGTTTCTGGGCAATAAAAGCCACATGATTTTTGGGAAGTGCAAACTTTCCGTAGCTGCGCAAAGTTTGCACTTTGAACCCTGCCTGTCTGAGTTTATGAGCTATAGCTGTTGCCCGATATAGCTTTGCATGGTGGACTTCATCATCTCTTTCATAGTAAACATCTCCAACTTTTCGCAGAGTAACAATCCGGCGAGTTAGAGTGAACTCTTTTGGATTTTCTTCTTTTTCAACCAGGATAATCCAGTCATCTCCTTGGTTAAATTGTTGCGAGTTGTTGCTTGCCTGTCCAGGTCCTAAAATGTCAAAGATAAAAACACCGCCTGGTGTAAGGGCCTGATAAATGCGTTGAAACAGCCGCAGTAATTGACTTTCATCATTATCTGAATCAAACAGATAGTTGAGACATTCGCCGATTGCTGTAACAGCGTTACATGGGGGAATATCGGTTTTGAATAATGAGGCAACTCGAAACTCCGCTTGGGGCACTCGAGGGCGAGCTAACGCAATCATATCGCTAGAAATATCAATGCCCAGCACACAATACCCTGCCTTCGTGAATTCTAAGGCTGACAGGCCGCTACCACAGCCCAAATCCACAATCAGTCCCTCAGAGATATTATTTTGGGCCAGAATATCGAGAATACCAGGGGCGGATTTTAGTGCATGGTCTCCGTAGCCAACATCATGGATATAGGCCAGGTCTGATCTGTAACAATCTGCCATTATTTCCCTTACGACAAAAGCTCTACTTAAGTTATGGGTAACGTTTTACATTCATTAATGTTGGTTTCAAGCTGTTACTGATTTAGAGCATGCCCCCATCTGTTACCAAGGCAATACACAAATATCTTGCAGATAACATCACAGTTCGGAGCAGCCCAGGAACTTTAGCCTGAGCTTCTACAGTTATTAAAACAACTACCAGCGGTCGTCGCGATAGTCTTGATCGTCGCGATAGTCACGGTCTGGATAATTACGGTCTGGATAGCCGCGATCGCGAGTTCCGCGACCCTCATACCCCCGGTCGTCATACCTCTGATCCCGATAGCCTGGGTTGTCATGCCCCTGATCCCGATAGCGCCTATCATCGTCTTGCTCTGGATAACCGCGACCTGAGCCCTGGTCCGCATAACCGCGCTCCGGATAGCCCTGATCTTGATACCTACGGTCATAACTCCGGTCATCATAGCCACGCCCCTGGTCCTGATAGCCCCCTTGACCATAGCCTTGATTTCCATATCCTCGGTCATCGTAGCCGCGACCACCATAGGAATTGTCATAGGCATTCCTGCTGTAAGGATTGCCATAGGGATCGCGCTGAGGCTTACCGCCACTTTCCACGTAGCGCTTTAACTGAAATGCCATCCGCCTGAGTCCATCGCGCTCATCTTCGCGGATAAACGGCAGAAAAATCCCTGACAGGGGACCCATAAAAATATCTCGATGCAGGTAGCGTGTGCGCCCAGGAGTAATTTCCTGCATTTCAAACGAATGCTCTGTCTTTAAACCTGGAATCTTCGACACCCAGCGCAGACAGCTACCAGGACGGAGAGTAGTCACCACCGGCTGAAATTCTGTATCGGCATCCCCTTCAATACGCTGCATTGCTAGAAATACCTCTCGCCCTAGCATAAAGTTTGAGCGCGGGTCACAATCGTATAAAAAAGTATTCCAATAGCGCCAGTCTTCTTTGCGCACCAAGGCATCCCACACATCTATAGCAGGGGCATTGATTTCGATTTCGGCGTAGAGGCTAGGCATAGTGCAACGGCAATAGACAATGGGCAATTTTGGGCTCTTATAGGGGCGTTTCATGCAACGCCCCTATAGGCAAACATGAATTATTCTTCGAACACTTTTTATATCAATGCTTCCAGGGGTCGCAGGATGGCACCGTCAGGGCTTAACATTTTTTTACTACCATACCCGTTCCCCACTATCCGAGGTTTTTGAAAATGGTCAGTCTAACGCCTAACCCTAGCTACAGTTTAACCATCCGTATGCATGTCCCCAACCAGACAGGCATGTTAGCCAAGGTAACCCAGGCGATCGCAGATGCCGGGGGAAGTTTAGGCGATATCGATGTAGTCGAGCGGTGCCGTGTCAATGTTACCCGCGATGTCAGCGTTGATGCTGCTAGCGCTGAACATGCCGAAGAAATTGTGAATGCGGTGTATGCCCTAGATGCCATTGAAGTGGTCAAGGTGCATGACCGCACCTTTAAGCTCCATGAAGGCGGCAAGATTCATATGGAGTGCAAGGCTGCGATCCGCACCCAGGAAGACCTGGCCATGGCCTACACTCCTGGCGTTGGGCGGGTATGTTCTGAGATTGCCCGACATCCAGAACGGGTATATGACCTGACCATTAAATCCAATACGGTGGCCATTATTACCGATGGCAGTGCGGTGCTCGGTCTAGGCAATCTGGGGCCAGCAGGCTCCCTGCCAGTGATGGAAGGCAAAGCCATGCTGTTTAAGGAATTTGCAGGCTTGGACGGATTTCCAATTTGTCTCGATACCCAAGACACCGATGAAATTGTGGAAACTGTCAAACGGATTGCCCCTGTATTTGGTGGGATTAATCTAGAAGATATCAGTGCCCCTCGCTGCTTTGAGATTGAGGCACGGCTGCAGCAAGAACTGGATATTCCGATTTTCCATGACGACCAGCATGGGACAGCCATTGTCAGCCTGGCGGCCCTGGTCAATGCCCTCAAGGTGGTGGGTAAGGAACCTCAAATGGGTGACATCAAGCTAGTCATTAACGGTGCAGGGGCAGCCGGATTAGCCATGGCTCGACTATTTAAAAAAGCAGGGGTCAATCACATTACGGTGTGTGATTCGAAAGGGATTATCAGTCGCGATCGCACTGACCTCAACTCCCGCAAACAAGAATTTATCGTCGACCAGGGAGGCACCCTTGCCGATGCTATGGTGGGGGCCGATGTCTTTATGGGGGTAAGTGCCCCCGGTGTGGTCACTGTAGATATGGTCAAATCCATGGCCAAGGCCCCAATTGTATTCGCCATGGCCAATCCAGTACCGGAGATTCAGCCCGAGTTACTAGACGGCATCGTGGCTGTGATGGCCACCGGCCGCAGTGACTATGCCAACCAAATTAATAATGTGCTGGCATTTCCTGGTCTGTTGCGTGGGGCCATTGACTGTCGTGCCGAGGCAATTACCACCGGTATGTTTTTGCATGCCGCCCACGCGATCGCCACCCTGATTCCCGACAGTGAGCTACGGCCCGACTATATTGTCCCCTCGGTGTTTGATCAGCGTGTGGCCACTGCAGTGGCTGCAGCTGTACAACAAGCCGCCCGCGATGCCGGAGTCGCCAGAAATTAGGAAATTAAGCCTAACGCACGTTAAGCCATCCAAACGGGGGACCCATTTAAGCCGGGAAATTTCGGTGAGGTGGGAATCTAGAATATAGGAGCTAGAAGCGTTGCCCCTACTATATTCTGAGTTCTATATTCTATCTCCTTTCCCCAGAATTACTTCCCGCCTTGAGTTGATATCCTCCAAACGGACAGCTTCCAGATGAAATCATCATTTGAAAGCTGTCCGTTTGAATACTTCCCTTTACTTCGGCGAGCTTCGCAACTGTCGGTATCGATTGGGCAGCGTGAACTGCTCTGAGCATGTCTCATGGCATTTTCATCTCTTCTGCTATCAGACTAACAACAGATTCGACAAGATTCTTTCGGGGAGAAGTGCAATGACCACAGCAAAAAAGTTCAATACACCATCCAACCACACTACCGCCTGGATTGCCCAAACCTGGCTATCATTTGTTATTTCTATTTCTGCCACCGGTATTGGCATTTTCTTTTTACCCGCTGATGCCTGGCTTAAGGGCTATTTGGGTATGGGGCTACTCTTTTCTGTTGGTTCAACAGTGAGTTTGTCGAAAACAATTCGCGACCAAGAAGAAGCGAAGCGGATGCTGAGCCGGATTGATGAAGCCAAATTAGAACGATTGCTGGCGGAGTATGATCCATTTAAGCAATAGCAACAACTACTCACCAGCAGTCAAAATCGCCTGAGCGGTCAGGGTTAACTCTGAAAAAGTGGGGGAAGAAAGCTGTTCATTCCCAGTAAAGGCCTGTTCTTGATAGTCTCCATCAATCAGAGCGAGAATGAGCACAACGCCAGCTCCAGGATCAATAATCCAATACTCAGGAATTCCTCGTCCCGCATACTCTGCCCGCTTATCTTGATAATCTCGTATACGGGATTGTTTATCCTGCTCACTGTTGGAAACAACTTCTATAACCAGAGCCGGAGCAGGCATCTCAAATGTGATAAGAGAACGTTTTTGACCTGATAGGGCTACCTGAGCCTCTGGTGTGAGTACCATCAAATCCGGGTAACGGGTTTCAGCATAGGTTCCAGCAACTGCTATTTCAGTGCCTCGTCTTAGTAAGGAGTAGGGCACGACTTGCAAGAATACTGAAATCAAAAACATGGCAACACTGACATTGATATCACTCTCAGCACCCATGGCTACTAAAATTCCATCCCTGAGCTGATAACGGATATCAGTGCCATCATCATAGTTAAGATACTCCTCTAGGGTGAGCCGGTTTTTGGTTGAAATAGTCATGGGTTCGCCGTTGCTTGAAAAAGCCTAATCAGGTCACGGGAGAGGGAGTCCAGTAGTATACAGACTTAGCTTAGCTCAGTTTCTAGATGGGGCAGCAGAGCGTTGCAATCTCACCATAAAGAAACCATCCATATCTTGTTGATGGGGCCATACAGTTGCCCAGCCGCCATGGGTAACAAATGGTGCAAAGAGTGAATCAGAGACTGGTGCTTGAATCTGCCAGTTGGGATGGTCATCCAAAAACCTTTGAATGAGATTTTGATTCTCATCAGGGTGCAGGGTACAGGTGGAGTAAACTAGCACTCCCTCAGGTTTAACCCAGTCAATGGCGGCTTCAAGCAGTTCTCTTTGCAGTATCGTGAGCCCAGCAATGGACTCCGGCGTCTGCCGCCAGCGGGCATCGGCATGGCGGTGCAGGGTACCCAGCCCCGAACAGGGCACATCGAGCAGTACACGGTCGGCGATGCCATTGAATTCGGGATGGTCACGGCTATCGCCCATCACCGTTTCGATACTGGTGAGCTGAAGGCGCTTGGCATTTTGGCGGATTTTGTTAAGGCGAGAAGAGGTGCGATCGCACCCCAAAACCCTCCCCCTATCCCCCATCAGTTCCGCCAGATGGGTAGTTTTACCACCGGGCGCAGCACAGGCATCAATAATCGTTTCCCCCGGCTGCGGATCGACCAGGTAGCTGACCAGCTGGGCGCTGCTATCCTGAACCATCCACCAGCCCTCGTCATAGCCAGGTAGCTGGCGTACATTCCCCATGGGTCCCATAATCCTGATGCCATCTGGAATGCCTGGAGCAGCCATGACGGTCAACCCATAGTCGGTCAATGCTCTCATCACCTGCTCTACGGTGGCGCACAGCCGATTGACCCGCAGATCGATCTTTGGAGATTGGTTAAACCACTCACAAAGACCAGCCAGCTCCTCAGCCGACACAAGCTGCTGCCATGCCTGAATAATCCAGTCAGGATAGCTGTATAAGACTCCCAGAGCTTGAGCTTCATCAGCAGGCAACTGCAGCGGATCAGGGCCGGTGGCCTGCAAGCGAATATACCGCCTGAGCATGCCATTCACCACGCCGCAAAGCTTACCCAAACGCTGATCTTTTGCCAGTTGCACCGTTGTATCCACCACCGCATGGTCGGGGACATGATCTAAATACCGCAGTTGATAAAAGCCCAGGTGCAAGATCCGGCGTAGGTCGGCAGGCTGCTGCTCCGCACGGCGTTTACCCAACTGGTCGATCAGAGCATCTAATGTCCGCTGACGGCGGACAGTGCCGTAAATCAACTCTGTTGCCAGCCGCCGGTCGACAGGAGACAAAACAAACTTGCCGATGTTACGCTCCAGAGCAACATCGGCAAATGCACCTTTGTCAATATCTCGCAGGACTACAAACGCTAGCTGCCGCGCCGACAGATGAGATCTATTCGGCGTAGATGTCACAGCTAAAGCCACCTGCGATAACGTCTTTTTTTACTTCTTACGCTTACCCTTACGCTTACGTACAGGTGTTCGATTATCTAACGCTTCCTGGGTGCGTTGGCGCTTGTCTCGCCATTCTATAACCGTTAAATAAATAACACCCACAGTCACCACAATTAACAGCAGCACTGCCAGGGTAGCTAAAACACCATAAGCTTGGGCTTCTAATTCACCTGTCATCAGAACGCTCTCTAGAAACCGTTACGACCCCAGATCACCATAGTGATTGAAAAGCTAAAGAAAGCCAATAATGCGACCCAACCTAACGTCAAAATATCCATATCGCCCGCTCGCGTTGTTTACTAAAAGCGCCTCTAAATCGGCATCTTCTATCATACGGTAGATCAATGCCCGATTTTTGGGCGATGGCAAAATTGACTTAGAGCACACAGCAAACGCTATGGATCCAGAACGCATTGAATCGCTCAAAGCAGGCGGAGTAGCAGCACTGACGGGCGCTGGTGTGAGTGCTTTATTGGTTACATTACACCCCAACCTGCTGCCCCCAAACACCTTGAGTGCCGGACTCTTACGTATCGCTGTCGCCACTGTCTGTGCATTTTTATTTGGGGTCACCTACCGCTATATCGTCCGCAATGACTCTAACCCCCACCTGAGAAGCGGTGCTGTGGGTGCCTTTGCCCTGACCCGCAGTCTGGGGCAGCTAGAAGGCATTTCCCCTGCAGATTTAGTATTATCGGATGCCTTACCCCTGGCGCTACCCATTATCGAAAGCTTCGGTCTGTTTATGTGCCTTCGTCTGATCTTGGACTGGGGCCTACAACAGCAATGGTTTCGACCATTTGAGTCCGATTAAGCCATGGCCTTGGTTTGCTGTATGGGAATCTGAATGATGAATTCGGTTCCTTGTCCTGGCGTGGAATGGCAATACAGTTGGCCTTGGTGACACTGGGTGACAATGTGATAGCTGATGGACATGCCAATGCCAGTTCCTTTGCCGATGGGTTTGGTGGTAAAAAAGGGTTCAAAGATACGTGGTTTAACAGTATCTGGAATACCGGGACCATTATCTGCGATCGCAATTTCAATCAACTGCCTATCCACCTGGCGGGTTTTGATCATAATCTCATCCACAGTCGCTTGCTCAGCATCGGGACTATTCTCTCCAGCTATTTCCAACGCATCCACCGCATTGGCCAAAACATTCATAAATACCTGATTGAGCTGGCTCGGATAGCACTCCACCATCGGGAGCGTGCCGTAGTGCCTAACCACATTGATCGCCGGTCGACTGGATGTCGCTTTGAGCCGATATTGCAACAGGGAGAGGGTGCTCTCTAAACCGTCATGAATATCGACAGCTTTACAGGCCGCTTCATCTGTACGAGAAAAATTACGCAGCGACAACACAATTTCACAGATGCGTTCAGTCCCTAAACTCATAGAGTTCAGCACCTTGGGAAAGTCTTCTTTGAGAAAATCCAGGTCAATCAACTCGATGGCTTTACCAATTTCATTGGCAGGTTCAGGATAATAGCGCTGATATAGCTGTATCAGGGCCAACAGGTCGTGGGTATAGTTCTCGGCATGGAAGAGGTTGCCATGGATAAAATTAACCGGATTGTTAATCTCGTGGGCCACACCCGCCACCAATTCTCCTAAGCTAGATAGCTTTTCCTGCTGAATCATTTGCACCTGCGTCTGCCGCAGTGTATGGAGTGTCGACTCCAGCTCTTGACCTAACGCTTCTGCAGATTTGCGAGCATCATTCACCGCCATCATTTTTGGAAAAATGGTCCAACAGGCAATCGCCACACTAAAAAAAGACAACACCAGCACCAATACCACTAGAAAATCGATGGGCTGTGCACTATTAGCCTGGGTGATAACCGCACTGGCAGACCAGCTAATAATCGTGGCTCCACTAATAAACCCAAGCAGGGTGGCAATTTGAATCGGGATCAAGTTTTCAAAGTTACTGTCTATTTGCGAGTTCAGTCCAGACCATTTCACACGAAACGAGCAGCGTGATGATAAGGCATGGAGCAGCCGGTCTCCCAGGATAATGAGCAGCGGTAACAATAAACCTAAAACAAAGTTTTGAATTCCCCAGGCCCAACCACCGATAGCCAGGATCAGCATTTCTGCTAACGCCATCGCCAATGCCAGCCACGGCCAACTAATGCCAGATAGTTGGCGTTGAAACCATATCCCCCAATGCAGCGTGATAAAGGCAATTAACCAGCCCACGCCAGTCAACATCACAATCTCATGGAGATCTCCCCAGGTTAAACATGCCAGACTCAGCATTAATGACAAGCCCAGCCCTGGCCCGAACACCCCCTGGGCCGATACCTGGCCAAATACCTGGGAAATACGCTGATCTTGGGCCAGCTGATATAACACCCGAGGGGCGATGGAAACCGCTGTTGCCATGGACAACATACAGCTAGACACCATCAAAAACGTAATTAATAGTGGGGCTGCTGTCCCCCAGTAAGGTTGTGCAGCCGTCAATAGAGTGAGAAAAGTATCGTTGGGGTCGACTGTATGAATCGGCAAGTGAAGCAGTAACCAAGACCCTGCCACATAGACTACTGGAATTAATCCAGCAACAATTAGCAAACTCTGTGATGTACGACGAGGCTGTTTGCTATCGGCCACAAATGCCGAGGCTGTTTCACAGGCATAAAACGCATAGGTACCATTGAGATACCATTTAGCCCATCCTTGTATAGAAAAGCTGGGAGTTGCGATCGCATCCTGAGACGGCGATGTCAGCAGCAGCCATACACTCCCCTGAATGCAAAAGAGTAGCAGTAGACCAACAGCAGGTAATAAAAAAGCAAGATGTAGCGTACTGAGAGAGCGACTACCACTAAACGCCACCACAAACGCCATCAAAACAAAACCAACCTTGAGGATTATTCCCGGTATGACAATGTCTAGAGGTGGCAAATAGGTTTCAATTAAATCCGTAAGAATAATGGCATTGACCGGTATAACCGCAACCCAGCTGAGAAAGTACCCCAACGCCGCATAGGATGTCAGCCATCGCCTTTCGGGCAGCAAATGGGTCAAATAGTTGGGTGTTCCCCCAGCCACATCCGGCAGCTGTTGCCCCAACTGCTGCACCTGTACATTGATCAATACCCCCAACAGTGCCCCTGGAACCCAGACCCACATAGCCTGTATTCCTAACTCTGCATGGGCACCGGGGGCTACACTCAGCCACAACAACAACCCCGTTAGACCAAAGCCTAAGGTTTCAATCAGGGATAGTGTCCGCGGCAGGGGTGATGTCGTCGAAATAGGACCCTTAAAAGCGGTCATAAACGGCGTCAATACGTCTCAGAAACATCAGAACATTGCTGAAAATAGTTACTCTGTAATGAACCTGTCTGATTGCCAACGGAATCACCCTGAAATTTCCGTGGTCATTATGGTAGCAGCACTGATTTACTTTAATTATGCGTCTTATGTCTAGAACGAGGCAAGGGTTAATACAAAGTCGGGTTATCCGTACTCCCCCATTCCCCCAAGCAAGTCTGTACAATCGTTAAAAGCAAACAAAAGAACCCATACGCTTAGGCCCTTATGATTCCTACCGTTATTGAGCAGTCGGGTCGCGGTGAACGCGCCTTTGATATTTACTCCCGTCTTTTACGGGAGCGCATTGTCTTTTTGGGACAGCAGGTGACCGCTGAATCATCCAACCTGATTGTGGCGCAGATGCTTTTTCTGGAAGCTGAAGATCCAGAGAAAGATATTTACCTGTATATCAATTCACCCGGTGGATCGGTGTATGACGGTCTAGGCATTTTCGATACGATGAACCACATCAAGCCTGATGTATCCACTATTTGTGTGGGTCTGGCGGCAAGTATGGGCGCTTTTTTGCTGAGTGCAGGCACTAAGGGTAAACGCATGAGTCTGCCCAACTCCCGCATCATGATTCACCAGCCCTTGGGGGGTGCCCAAGGTCAGGCGACTGATATTGAGATTCAAGCCAAGGAAATTTTGTATATCAAGAAAACCTTGAATGATGCATTGGCTGACCATACTGGGCAACCCATTGAGCGGATTACGGAAGATACTGAAAGGGACTTCTTTATGTCCCCTAGTGAAGCCGTTGAGTACGGTTTGATCGACCAGGTGATTGACCGCCATGCCATTGGCGGTCGTCCTACCGTAGTAGAAAGTTAGCCGAATAGTTAAAAGAACTAGCCCATACTCGGTGTTGCCTGGGACTCCAGGTAGAGTAAGAACGTCAGCAGTTCTTCATCCGTTAGCTGCTGGCGTGAACGCTTGTTAAAGGTTTGTTCTAGATACGTGCGTCCCTGATTGTTGCTCCAACCGAGACGGGCCATTTCCACATCGGTTTGAGCAATGACATCAGACAGATCCACAGGATTGGTGTCGTCAAAGTTTTCCATGGCGGCAGCCGCTAAGGAGGAGGCTGGCACTTCAGCCGGGGCAGGTGCTTCATCGGGTGTAATGCTATCGATGGGGCGGCCCATATCATCAGACTCAGCTACCTCAGGTTCTGGGGCTACAGGAGGTAAGGGAGTCTCTTCTGGCAAAGGAGACTCAACTATCGTAGATACTGCGGATACATTGGCTGAGACATTGGGTTTGGGGGCATCCTGGGATACGGCTAGACCGTTTTGGGAATCTTGAGCGGTTTCTTGACCAAAACCCAGCATCGCTAAGGCCCGCATTTTGGCTTGATCATCGGCCCCTGGCAAGCTGGGGTCTGCCGCCAACGCCGTGGCAATTACCTGTTCACCAATGGTCACCGTAGCCTTGACCAGATATTGCTCAGCATGGGTCATGAGTAGTTCAGTCGTTAAACTACCGCTAGCATACTGGTGACGAAATTGGGCGAAGAGGGTGGAAATCACGTGGGAGAAACTGCTGGATAGGGATGTCGGTGGATTGTATCCGATCTATTCTAAACACAGGTATCCCCGAGTCCGAATGCCAAAAATATATTGACTGCAATGACCGCTTTAATGACCGCAAACCGTAAAGGCTAAATGTTAGATCAGTTACTTGAATGGTCCCCTAACTTAGGTCTGGATACGCTGCTTTTACTGCCAGTGCTGATTGCCTTGGAAGCAGTACTGTCGGCAGATAATGCGATCGCACTGGCCGCCATTGCCCAGGGCCTCGAATCGGAAGACCAGCAAAAACGCGCCCTCAACCTGGGGCTGATTGTAGCTTTTGTGCTACGGATGACCCTAATTTTGACGGCCAGCTGGGTACTAAAGTTCTGGCAGTTTGAAGTGGCAGGCGCAGCTTACCTGCTGTGGCTGGCCTATCAACACTTTTCTTCAAGTAACAAGGATGAGGATGATGGACACCACGCTCCTAGGTTCGCCTCCCTATGGCAGGCAATTCCAATTATTGCCTTTACCGATCTCGCCTTTTCACTAGATAGCGTCACCACTGCCATTGCCCTATCGGATGAAGTGGCAATTATTCTCCTCGGCGGCACCATTGGCATTATTGCCCTGCGGTTTATGGCCGGGCTATTTATCCGCTGGCTGAATGAGTATGTTTATCTCGAAGATGCAGGTTTTGTAACCGTTGCCTTTGTAGGGCTGCGGCTACTGGTACGGGTGCTTAACGAAAACTGGGTTCCTCCCGATTGGGCCATGGTGGCCTTGATTGCCATGATCTTTACTTGGGGATTCTCTAAGCGGATAGAGCCCACAGCAGAGACTGAAGTGGAACTTAAGGTATCTGTGATTACACCGGTTGAGGCTATCAAAGATGCAGAAGATAAGGTGCTAAGCGGAGAGTAACCTATCCAAACCAATAGGAAGGTAGGCAAGTTTGGGTCATATCTTGCACACTCCAGGAGGGTTCAACAGACTCTTCTGGACTCAACAATAGATCCAGCTGATTTTGAATAATGTATTCAATTCCCCAGTAAATGTAGCTCTCCAAACGCAGTTCCAAATCCACAAGCTGCTGCAAATATTGAGGTAAACGCTGCCAGTGCTCAGGCGCATTGAGACTCGGCATACCCTGCTTGAGTTTACATTCCACATAATCCAGCAGTAGCTGCTTGATGGCTCCATTACTCAAAGCGGCTTGATACGGATAGATGGGATAGGCGGATAATACTCTGTCAACCTTACCTGTCAGAACCTGAGATACCGAATTGTGAGTAACTTGCATTGTTAATCAGCCCTATAAACAGTCTTTTTTGCTGTGGACACAGACCCCAACACCCATGATTTGGCCCCTGACGCTTGTGCCTTCGAGAAATAGAATAGGGATAGAATCTGAAGATTTTATGAGCATGGGGACTAATCCCACATCCGAATTTATTGATATCGGGTGCTTATTGAACGGGAATTTTTCTACTCGGCTATCCTTTTACAGACCCCGCCAGCAGCCCCCTCACAAAGTAACGCTGTAGGGCAAAGAATACTGCTAGCGGCACCAGCATGGAAACAAAGGCCCCAGCGGTTAGCAAATGCCAGTCTTGTCCCCGATCGCCTACCAGATTGCGTAGCACCAGGGTGACCGGGGCAACGTTTTGATTGCCCCCCAAATACACCAGCGCCACCAGCAGGTCATTCCACACCCAGAGAAATTGGAAGACGGCAAAGGAGGCAATGGCAGGCATGGACAACGGCACAATTAACCGCGTAAAAATCTTCAAATGGGAGGCCCCATCCACCGCCGCTGCCTCGATTAAGTCTCGGGGTAGGGAGCCAATGTAGTTGCGTAGCAGATAAATTCCCAGGGGTAATCCATAGCCCGTATGGGCTAGCCAGACCGCCAGGAAACTTCCCGCCAGCCCCAGGGTGTTGTAGGCCCGCAGCACGGGAATCAGCGTCATCTGTAGCGGCACTACCAGCAAACCGACAATTGTCACAAATAACAGCTGCCGTCCGGGAAACTGCATCCAGGCCAGGGCATAGGCTGCAAAGGTGGCAATGGAAATGGGAATCACCGTGGCGGGGATAGAGATCACCAGACTATTTAAAAAGGCCTGTCCCATCCCCTGGCTGGCTAGCACATCAATGTAGTTGCCAATGTGAAATTGAGCCAGGTCAAAAGGATGGTTCAAAACAGTCCACCAGCCGTTTTGGAGTAGGGCGTCTTTACGGCGAAAGGAACTGATCAATAGACCAGCGGTGGGCAACGTCCAGAGGAGTGCGATCGCAACCACCGTCGTATGTAGCGGCAACCGTTCTAACCAGGCCGGAGCAGACATTCGGGCAATTTTCATCGGTTAGCCTCCTGCTGGGTAAAGCGACGAATGTTGGTCACCATCACCGGAATCACCGCCAGCAGCAGCACCGTGGCAATGGCGCTACCGCGACCAAAGTTTCTAAAGTTAAACATTTCCTTGATCATGCGACTGGCAATCACATCGGTGTCCAGGTTGCCGCCAGTCATCACATAAACAATGTCAAACACCTTGAGTACAGCCACGACGACAGTTGTGGTCACCACCGTAATCGTTGGCATAATCATCGGAATAATGATCCGCCGAAAAATCTGAAATTCATTGGCTCCATCAATCCGGGCCGCTTCAATCACATCCTTGGGAATTCCCTTTACCGCCGCCGACAGCAGCACCATGCAAAACCCCGTCTGCAGCCAAATCATAATGGTGATCAGGGCAAGGGTATTGAGGGGTAACAGGGTAGGGAGCGGGGTAAGATTCTCCAGACCCAGGCCACGCCATAACGGATCTAGTAACCCATCTCGCTCAATGAGCCAACCCAAAGGTTCCATACCCACAGCCTGCCGCAGGGCATTCAGTAGGCCAATCTGATCGCTGCCTGCGGGTTTAAAGGCATACACAAATCGCCAAATGACGCTGGCCCCCACAAAGGAAATGGCCATGGGTAAAAAGATCAGCGACTTGGCTGCCGACTCATACTTGACCCGATCCACCAGCACGGCGATCACCAGCCCCAATCCCACACTTATGCCCGACACTAGCAGCAGCCACAACAGGTTGTTGCGAAACGCCACCACCATGTCCGGGTTAGTCAAGGCAAACCCATAGTTTTTGAGCCCGACAAACTTGACCGAGCGACTATCAAAAAAACTGATATACAGGGTTTGCAGCGTCGGCAGAACCAGGTACGCCGTTAGCATCAGTACCGCAGGCCCCATATAAACCCAGGGCAGCAGCTGCTCCTTCCAGAATCGAGGCAAACGCTCTACCAGAAGATTCAGGCCATAAAAGACAGCAATGGTACCAATGGAGCCGGTTGCGATCGCTACCACCGCCGCCAAAATCCGCAACACGTTATCGGACATCATCCTTCTACCTTGTACCAACCATCTGGGGCAAGGTGGGCAGTGCCCACCCTACGACTATTCTGGCTATCACTATTCCGGCCAGCTAGCCTCAATCGTATCCAACACCTCTTCCACAGGTTCACCCGCCACATACTCCACGACACCAGACCAGAAGGTGCCTGTACCCACGGCCCCTGGCATCATATCTGAGCCATCGAACCGGACAGTCTCAGCATTACTCAGAAATTCTGCCTGTTTTTTACTGAGGGCATCGGGATACACCTCCAAACTCACCTGCTTGTGGGGCGACAAAAAGCCCCCTAGCCCCGCCCAAATCTCATGGGGTTCCGGTGTTGCCAAATACTGCATTAGGGCCTGGGCTTCAGGGGTATTATTAAACATCCCAAATACATCCCCAGCTACCAAAACCGGTGTGCCATAGGCAAGATCAATACCCGGTAGCAAAAAGATATCCACATCCTCTTCCAAGTTCACATCCTCGGGGAAGAAGCTAGCAATAAAGTTAGCCTGACGATGCAGGTAGCAAGTGGGCGTATCCCCAAACAGGCCCTGGGGTGCATCGCCAAAAGGCGTACTAATAGCTCCGGTCGTGCCCCCGACCACATAGGTTTCATTGAGAACAATGTCACCAAACTGTTCAAATGCCGCTTGCACTGCAGCATCATTAAATGGAATCTCATGGCTCAGCCACTGGTCATATACATCCGGACCCGCTGTGCGTAACATGATGTCCTCAATCCAGTCAGTTCCTGGCCAGCCGGTCGCATCGCCACTTTCTAACCCCACACACCAGGGATTCACCCCCGCCGCCACAATCTGATCGCTGAGGGCAAGCATTTCATCCCATGTGGTCGGTACTGTCCATCCCTGAGCCTCAAACGCTTTGGGGTTATACCACACCAAACTTTTTACCGAGGCCCGATACCACACCCCGTAAATACTGTTGTCGAAGGTCCCTAAGGACAACCAGGTTTCTGGATAGGCCGCTGACAGGGTGGCTTCATCCATAAACTCCGTTACCGGCACCATTTGACCTGCTTCAGCAAAGCTAGCCATCAGCCCTGGTTGAGGAAACATGGCAATATCTGGCGCATCTCCCGACTCCACCCGCACCGGCAGCAGGGTCGCGAATGAGTCGGTGCCTTCATAAATTACATCGATCCCCGTTTCCGCTTCAAAGGGTTTAAGGGCAGCTTCAAGTTTTTCCTGCTGTTCTCCAACAACAACTCCGAGGATTGTGACTGTCTGAGCAGCGCCCTCAGAGGATGCCCCATCGTCACGGCCACCACAGGCACTCAATAGTAATAGCGCCGCCATCGATAGCCATAGTCGCGTTTTCCATTGGGCCATGGTTGAAAAATCCAATTATGAAACAGCAATTTTCTTTGTTCACATAGTATCAAGGTGCATAGGCAATGGGCAGTGGGCAATCGGCAATACCCACCTTGGGAAAGGGTAAAGAAGCCATAGTTCTGTGGTCTCCTTCAGCTAGACTAAATAGGACAAAATGGATTTTTCTGCCGTTGCCATGGTGCAGTTAGAGTTGTTTCCACCCACTCCCAACACCTCTAAATCAACTGACTTTGACTACACGGTCCGCAAAAGTAAGCGGGCCAAACATGTCTCTATCAAAATTGCGGTGGATGGCACGGTGGAGGTGGTCGTACCACCTACGTTTAATCGCCACAAGCTACCGGGACTACTGGCTAAACGCCGCGACTGGATTCTAAAAAATCGAGCCCGGTTACTAAGGGAACACCGGGATACAAATGCTGACTGGCAGACGCGCAGCCAGCCTCAGAAACTGGAGCTGCGATGGCAGGCTCCGGTTTCTGAGGCTAATCCTAGTGAGATTTGGCAGATTAGCTACGAGGCGGATCAGGGGCCTACACTGTGTATTCCGATGCCGGGTCGGGGTCTTAAGGTGCGCGGCCAGGTTGACCATGTTTCGACCTGTCATCAGGTGCTGTGTGAATGGTTAGGCCACAAAGCTCATCGAGAGCTGGTGCCTTGGCTAAGACAGCTAAGCTTTGATTTGGATTTGCCGTTTAAGCGACCTTCGGTGCGGGGGCAAAAAACACGCTGGGCCAGCTGCTCTAGTAGTAAAAACATTAGCCTGAATTACAAATTACTGTTTTTACCTAAAGAGGTGGTGCATTATGTTTTAGTGCATGAGCTATGTCATACGGTCCATATGAACCATTCAAAAGCCTTTTGGCAGCTGGTGGGGGAAAAAATGCCTGAGTTTGAGCCCTACCGAAAGATACTCAAGCATGGGTGGAAATACGTACCTCGTTGGGTGGAAAGCTAATGGTACCTGCGCCATCTTGCGGAATTTACGAACTCCAGGTTTCGACATATAACGTAGGTTGTATGTTTAAAAATGAAATGGATCGGTTTTGGGGCTGTAGCTCAGCTGGATAGAGCAACCGCCTCCTAAGCGGTAGGTCGCGCGTTCGAATCGCGCCAGTCCCGTTAAGTTCACGACCTACCTGACGCGGTAGGTCGCACATACTCTGCGAGAAGGCATCGCCTACGAATCGCGCCAGTCCCGTTAATTTAGATAACGTTCTCTTGTGCTTGCCACAGGAATGTCTAGTGACGTTTTTATGGCAGTGCCAGGTAGTCTACTTTCTTAACAGTTATGGTCCCTATGGGGTATTGCCCATGTCACTCATATATTATGACTGCAATACGATAGTTGGATTATGCCTTATTTTATTAACGGTTGACTTGGTGGTGATTGGCGTATTTTTTGCGCATTAAAGTTCTACACCATTAAGTTGCCAAATGTTTACTACAACCTATAGGACTAGTGTGTCTTTGTTTCCACAGACTAGGGTTACAGGTACGATAGTGGTTGTTGATGACGACCCAGCCAATATCGAGTTTTTAACAGCGGTGCTCGACCAACATGGGTATGAGATTTGTAGTGCGCTCGATGGGACTACAGCCATAAATTTGGTTGAAGAAACTCAGCCTGATTTGGTCTTACTGGATATCAAAATGCCAGAAATGGATGGTTATCAGGTCTGTCTAGCCCTCAAAGCCAATCCCCTGACCCAAGCCATTCCAGTTATCTTTCTGAGCGCTATGGCTCAGGCGGAAGACAAGGTGAGAGCGTTTTCTGTTGGTGGTATCGACTACATTCCTAAGCCTTTTCAAGCGGCCGAGCTATTGGCGCGGGTTAAGAATCATATCACTCTACGGGCAGCACAGCTGCAAATTCAGCAACTGAATGGCGAGCTAGAGCAGCGTGTAGCACAGCGCACCGCACAGCTTGAAGAAGAGATTGGGGAGCGCATGCGAATTCAAGAAGAATTGCTCCATGTAGCGACCCATAATCTGTTGACTGAATTGCCAAATCGCACATTTCTGAGTCAATACATTACAAACATCTTTAATCAAAACCAGAATCAATTTAATGATAGTTTAGTGCTCCTGCTGTTGGAATGTGATCAGCTGCAGGTGATCAACAACTCCCTGGGACATCGGGCTGGAGACCAGATGCTGGTTGCGATCGCACACCGGCTCAGAAGCTGTCTACCATTTGGCACATTACTGACCCACTTTGGCGAAGATAAGTTTGCAATCTTATTGGAAAATGTGCCTGATCTGAATAATGCACTACATATTGCAAAACTTCTGCAGCGGGAGATCGAGCTGCCGTTTTATATCGAAAACCAGGCAATTCATACTGAAGTCAGTGTAGGCATCGTGCAAGGCTCATCCGCCTATGCCCAACCTCAATATTTGCTGCGGGATGCTAACACTGTCATATCCCAAGCTCAGGCCAAAGGGGCAGGAACTATCGAAGTATTCAACTCAGGGATGCACAATCGTGCACGATCATTTTTTGAAATCCAAAATGATCTATACCAAGCCCTCACAAACCAGGAGTTACGTCTGGTTTATCAGGCTACAGTTTCCCTGAAAACTAACAAAATCGTCGGAGCTGAGGCACTGGTACGCTGGCACCATCCCCAAAAGGGCATCATTTCTCCTGGAGATTTTATCCCCGTTGCAGAAGAAATCGGTTTGATTATTCCCATAGATCGCTATATTTTGCGCCAGGCCTGTCGCCAGCTCAAACACTGGCAAAATCAAAAGCTTTTAGATGACGCCTTTAAGCTCCAGGTGAATCTCTCAGCACAACAGTTTTCCCAATCTGACTTTATAGACTATCTCGACGATGTTCTGACAGAAACTCAGATCAATAACCAAAACTTAGCCCTAGAAATTACTGAGAATGCATTATTACAACAAAATGACCTAGTCTTAACCCTGCTGAATACCCTCAAACGTCGTCAAATCCACGTCAGTATCGATGACTTTGGCACTGGCTACTCTTCCCTCAGCTACTTACATCAACTAAACGTAGAAAACTTAAAAATTGATCGTTCGTTTGTCAGTCGGATGGTAGATCCCCAAGATAGCCTGACGGTGGTTGAAGCGATCATTAACCTGGCCCATGGCTTGGGCATGACGGTAACTGCTGAAGGGGTGGAAACAGAAAAACAGCGTGAGTATCTAAAAATACTGGGTTGTGAGTTTGCCCAGGGATACTTTTGGGGACGCCCCATGGCCCCCACTAAGAGTAGTCCAAGGAAAAAAGCATCCAATAGTTACCTGATACTATGTTGTTGCGGTGACGGGAATTTGAACGAACCATTTTTCTAATCCTGGCAATCGTTGCCACTGTTTTTCCAACTCATCCATAGCCCTAGCCGAC
>JBCCXQ010000012.1:0-53723 GCA_039191365.1 Cyanobacteria bacterium P01_F01_bin.13
TAGTTAAATCGCGATTACGTCAGGATAGCCATTGGCTATCCTTTTTTTTGCTGTCGCGGGGATTGGTGGTGTAGCGATAGCGGCGAAGAACCTCATCCCCCAGCCCCTTCTCCTACGAGGAGAAGGGGAGTTGGAAAACGTTTGCTATTAGCCAAAACTCCCTCAAAGTCCCTCTCCTCCCAGGGGCGGGATTTAGGGAGAGGTCACCGGGCACCTTAAGTTCATGACCGATCCAGATATCTCTCGCATTGCAGGCCGTCACCGCCATATCTCTCCCATACTTCTGCAACGAGCCCGTGAGCTTCGCCAGCGGCAGACTCCAGCTGAAACTATTATGTGGGCATGTCTTCGGGGTCGTCGATTTTATGGATACAAGTTCCTGCGACAGCACAATATTGATCGTTGCATAGCAGACTTTTACTGCCATCAAGCCCGTCTGGTCATTGAAGTGGATGGTCCTATACATGATTCGCAGTCAGAAAAAGACGCGATGCGCGATGCCTGGATGGAGTCGGTTGGGCTGCAGGTGCTGCGGGTGAAGAATCGGCAGGTGTTTGAGGATTTGGAGGGGGTGTTGGGGTTGATTTTGGAGCGGTTGGAGACCTCATCCCCCAGCCCCTTCTCCTCCCAGAAGAGGGGGAGGTAGAGGTGGCGCAATGTATTGGCTGGGAGCCGGTCCCCCCTCAAAGTCCCTCTCCTCCCAGGAGAGGGATTTAGGGAGAGGCTGCCCACCCCTTGATCTTCTCTGCCAGCTCCCTCGGCTCAGCATCTAACGCCTCCCCATCAATCGCCAACGCTTCCTCAAACTTCGCCACTGCACCATCCACATCCTGCTGGTAATAGGCCAGCGACTTACCCTGGGCCACGAGAAACTCTGCCCGCTCGTGCGGTTTCCAAGCATGGTCCATGCACACCTGGCAGGCCCGCTTTGCCACATCAGTCTTGGGTTGCACCAGGTCGCCGTGGTGCAGCAGCTTGTTGCAGCAGTCATGGAGCCAGTCCTGCCAGCGGACGCGATCCCACAGCCTGAGGGTGTTGTCAGTGCTACCGGAGACAATGCGATCTCCCTGGGGGCTAAAGGCGACGGCCCACACCGAGCTGCGATGGCCCTCCAGGGGAGCGCCGATGGGGTTGCCCTCTCGATCCCACAGCCGCAGGGTGGAGTCAGTGCTGCCGGAGACAATGCGATCTCCCTGGGGGCTAAAGGCGACGGCCCTAACCGAGCTGCGATGGCCCTCCAGGGGAGCGCCGATGGGGTTGCCCTCTCGATCCCACAGCCTGAGGGTGTTGTCATCGCTACCGGAGACAATGCGATCTCCCTGGGGGCTAAAGGCGACGGCCCTAACCGAGCTGCGATGGCCCTCCAGCTTTAGCCGTTCACAAATTTTCTGCCAGGTTTGGTTAAGGGCATACTGGGCCGAATGCTTAACCTCATCCTTAAACGCCACCAGGCTATCGTTCACCGTGTCCATGGCTTCCAAAGTGGCCTCGACGGTGTACTGAGGCAAATTGATTAGCTTGTCACGAATTTTACGTGAGCGGTCCTGGATTTGAGCATCGGCTAAAGCCTTCTCTAGTGCTGCCCTTTGCTGCTGATCTTGATCGTCACTGCGGGTAAAAAACGTGCGCAACTCCGTATCCAATAGCACATCGTTTCGCACCGTGCTGGACAGTTCCCTTAGTTCTGCTAATAACCCGCTAGATATCAAATAGTTCTGACTCCGTTCATGCCCTACCCATTCATCATAGGCATCCCGCGTCCGCTGCCCCAGCCGCTGCAAATCCCTATCCTCCTGCCGCCAGTCGGCAAACTGCTGCCACCCATCCATCAGCGCCTCATGGGCAATATCCACATAGCGCTGCTGCCCATCCCCCCCGGTCACCAGCAGCCGTGCCCCCACCAGCCGGTCAATCACATAGTCAATCAGCTCCTTTTCACTGTCCGTCTGCCCCATGGCCAGCAGCTTGTCTCGGGGCTGCCGCTGCCGCGTATCCTTCCCTTCTTTACCGATGCGAATCAGACTTAAACAAATGCGGCGGCACCAGCCCTGCTCATTCTTCGCCAACCGGTCATATACCTTTGTCGCCTGGCTGTTCAGCGTCCCCTTCAGCCGGTCCATGGCCGTGTAGGCATCCACCGTCAGGCAGTGGTTCTGCGTATCCCGCTCATCCCACAATGCCTCCAGGGCAAACTCCAACAGCGGCAACGCATTACTGGCCGCTTTCATATCATCGGCAATCAGCTGCAGCAGACCGTTTTCGATGCTGTGCCCCTGCACCTGGGCCGGTTTCTCCACCGCATCCAACAGCGCCTGCCCCTGCAATCGACCCAGAAATACCGCATCTTCTTGAATCGAGGTGATTAATTCCCCATAGCTCAACCAGTCCGGTAAAAAATCCGCCCGCATGGTGGTGACAATCGCCAGCGGTGAGTCCTTCACCCTGGCAATCCCGGTCAGGCAGTCAATAAACTGCTGCTTTTCTGAGGCTGGCGAGCCCAGGGCAAACACCTCTTCAAACTGGTCTACCACTAGCAATATTTTTGGGGTTTCCAGCGTTTCCGTTTTGGCCAATAGCGCCACCGCCCCCAGCAAATCCCTCTCGCTAATGCGCTCCGCCATCCGATTCACATCCCGATTGTGGCTCACCAACTGACAAAACGCATTTTTTAGCATCGCCATGGGCTCTATTCCAGGCTTGATCGGCTCTAAAATTCGCCAGTTGCCCATCTGCCGCAGTGCCGGAATTAGGCCTGCCCTTACCACTGAGGACTTGCCACTGCCCGACACCCCAATCACTGGCACAAAGTTGCTGTGCTTTAGCCTATCCAGTAGCCGGTCAACTTCATCTTCCCGACCAAAGAAAAACTGGGTATGGGCTTCATCAAAGACTTTTAATCCCCGATACGGACATTCATCACTGACAACGGCTGCCGCTTTCTGCATTCGCGGTTGCAAAATCGTGATGCTACTGCCTCGACCGATATAAACCGGTTCTTGTTTTTGCCTTTTTAGCCGCTGTTCAATATGGCGATACACATCCATCGCCGTAATCTGCTCGGGCTGCTTCAATGCTTCTAGAAAGGCCCCTGTAAAAAAGCTATGATCTGCCGACTTGAGGGCATAGGCTTTTTCAAAATAGCGGCAGGCCGCTGCAAAGAAACAGTTCTTTCTGGCCAAGTCCTGCAAACTGTTTTCCAGCAGCGCATTTTCAATGGCATACCCACTTTCGCAACAGTCTAAATACATTGCTAGACTGCTGAGGTTGGCTTTTTTAATCAGGTTGTTCAACCAGGTAAGTGACACCCCATTGCTAGAGTCAACGACCGTTTCTCCCTCCAGGGTGACTTCACAATCGTAGGTAGCTAAAAATCCCGTTTGTTCAAACTCATCGCCTTCAGTAAAACCATGGCCTGTAAAATACAGCAGCAAATCGCTCACCTCTGCCTGCTGTAAGATCACCTGCCTCAGCGCATCCTTTAGCTTTTTCGCAGTTACCTTCTCATTCAGCAGTCGCACCGCTTGAAAGTCACCTTCCTGGGTCAGCAAATCATGCACCGCCTGGGCATCGCTGGCAGGCTTTGATAAATTCTTCAGATGCCGATACTCACCAATACCAACGACCAGGGCGTATCGCTTCATAGGGGATGTCAAGCTCTACAGTGTGCTTCTACCATACCCAAAGAAAACTTGATATATTCCGCATAATTTTCCTTAACTATGGCTGAAATCAGACCTTTCTCACTCCAGGATGCTGACGGTAACACTTACAACATTTTGATCGAGTCTACCGCTGAAAATGTCCCTGATATTGCTCCTTCTGAGTCTGATGATGAAGAGGAATATGGTCTTGTGGACGACGCCAAAGCCCACCTTAAAAAGGTCCACGGCACCATCCGCGCCTACAGCTGGTATGCTATCGGCGCATTTCGCAATGCAGCCAAACATCTGCCTGGCACCAAAGTTGAAGAAGTCACCCTTAAATTTGGTATGAGCCTTGGCGGTGAAGCCGGACTGCCAATTTTTACCAAAGGATCTGTAGAGAGCAATTTCGAAGTCGAGGTGAAATGTACCTTTCCTGAGAAAGATTAATTGGCTGACGGTGGACTGTGCTCAAGTGTAGCGGCGGAGCTAACGTACCTGTTCTCGTAAAAGGCTCGGCAGAGAGTAACTTTGAAGTCGAGGTGAAATGTAAGTTTCCTTCGGATGGTTAATCTGTAATTTCATCGTCGGTAATGGAATTATGGGGGGATTGGGTGAGTTGGTGGTGAGCCTAAAGCGGCGAAGAGCCTCATCCCCCGGCCCCTTCTCCTACGAGGAGAAGGGGGGTAGAGAATTTCTGCTGTTTGGCAAGTCCCCTTTTCAAAGTCTCTTGCTGCCCAACCGTACCCCCTCAAAGTCCCTCTCCTCCCAGGAGAGGGATTTAGGGAGAGGTAATGCAGTCCCCTGAGCCCAAATGCGATCCACCACCTCAATTCTGCCTAGCCAGAACCTTACCTAAGCCAATGCCGCCAGCAGCTTCTTGTGCACCTCCGGCGACGAACCCACCACCACCCCAGGCCACTTATAGTCCTTACACTCACTCAGCGCAGGCAACGAATTCCCCTGATGGTCGCTGATGATATAGCCCATTTCCTGCGCCATCCAACTGAGGGCACCCCCATCAATAAACTGCCCCGCTGCCAAAATCGCTCCGGTCAGATCGCCCGTGAGCAAACCATTGGTATTGGGAATGGCCCTTTCACGAGAATAGTCAGTCTTGACGCAAATCGTCTCAAATTTTCCCTCTAACTTATCGGCTAGGTGAGTCAGTGCCCAGCTGAGCAACACCTGATCCTTGGGAGTCTTTATTTTTAAGGGCTGACAGCTATCTAGATCATCCGCTAGCGTGCCGTAAAAGGTGCCCTGTCCCCGCAGGGCATAGTAAAACTGATTTAGAGCTGGACTGAGGGCAATGACTGCTTCAAAACTATCGGTATTGAGAACAGTGAGAATAATTTGATAGTTCGGATGCCCATCCATGTAGAAGCGGGTGCCATCGATGGGGTCGAGAGTAACCAGATAGTCGTCCTGGGCCCCTAGCTCAATAGAGCGAAAATATTTGGTGTTATAGGTCTTTTCAAACTCTTCGCCATAGAAACGAATGTCTGGAAAAAAGGATAGCAGCGTCACTTCGATAAACGTTTGAATTGAAAGATCTGCATCAGTTAACGCCGTTGCAAAAAAATTCTCCGAGTCAAATTTATCGGGATGGGCTGAAATACTCGTCTGAATTTTTTGGGCATAGCCTGCCGCTATTTTCAGACTGGGTAATAGCGCATCTAGAATTTCGCGGGGTGTGGGCATTGGCAAAATTGATTAATGGTTTCGTAGGGGTGTTGTATGCAACGCCCCTACGAAACCATATTCCACCATTATCATCAAACCAAACGTCGTCTATAACCCATTACCCATGGAGGCATCTAAGGCTGCGGCCACAACATAATGGTTTTCATCGGTTTGTAGCTTTGACAGTAACTTTACTGCCTGGGGATGGTCACAACCTGTTAAGGCTGTGGCGGCTCGCCAGCGATCGCGCCAAACGGTGCTGCTCGCTAACGTTGTCAGGGCTTCTAATGCCTCAGCTTGCAATGGTGACTTTAACACCTGTCTCAGAGATAAAATGGCCGTTTCCTTAACCGTTTGCGTTGGATCATCCAATGCTTTTAGCGAGACCTTAAATAACACATCAGGATGGTTGCTCTCTTGCAAAATTGACAGCACGGTTTGCCGCAAAAGCCAGTTTTCATTCGCTTCAAATAGCTGTACTAGAAGCGGTATAGACGGCTCACCGAACTCATAGAGAGAATTAGCCACTTCTGCTAAAACATTGGCATCGGTCTCAGTGGTCATTAACTCCCGCAAACTATCGAATGCCGATGCATCTGGTGCATGGTTACCCAACCCCATTACGGCCAAACGCCTTAGTAAAAAGGAATTTTCTTTGGCTAAGCGCTGCAAAATAGGTACGGCTACTGTGGCCGATTGAGTGGCCAACGTATTTAAGGCAACGATGCGCACATTGAGGGCAGAGGCACGTAAATCGTCCTCTAGCTTGTAAAGTTCGTCTGGGGTCATAGACATTTTGATGGAGGGTAGCCCCCCTGAGGCGTTAGCCTAGATGGACAAGGTTCAATCTCATTTTTAATGATGATGGTATGGATGTTCAAATAGCGGCTTATTACGGTCTGCGATGGTTGTTGCGTCCTTTTTTGTTACGGGGAGTTGCGATCGCAACCCACGGCATCAACCATATCCCCCAAAGTGGGGCAGCTATTATTGTCTGCAATCACCGCTCCGATACTGACGGTTTACTCATGACTTTGGCCTTACCACGCTACATTTCCTGGATGGTAGCCGAATACATGACCGCAATCCCACTTACTAGTCAGCTTCTGACAATCACCGGTATGGTACCAGTCAAAACTGAAGGACGACCCACACCATCCTCAATCAAGCAAGCACTACACCGGTTACACCGAGGAAAACTGCTAGGGATTTTTCCAGAGGGTGAAGACTACATTTTTGCCAATAACTTTGATGCCCCGCTGGCTCATTTGCAATCAGGCTTTGCCCACCTGGCCTACGCAGCACAGGTACCCGTTATTCCAGCGATGATAGTCCCTAAATCAGAAAAACTAGAGCCAATCACCATACCCACTAAAGTACGTCGGCATCTAGAACAGCACTATGATCTAGCCAAAATTCAGTCCATCGTCCGCTATCGTTCTGCCGATATCAGAATTGGTAAAGCCATTATGCTGGCCCCCGTAGCTCATCTTGATAAACAGGAACAAGTAGGGTGGCTACAAATGCAAACCCGCCAGGCCATGTTAAATCTACAAAGTTAATTAACGTAGGCATTGCATGCACAGCTTATCAAAAGCTAGACCAAATCTGGAAACGTAGCTTTTACCGCTGGATGCACCAGTTGGTGATTCAATACGTTTAAGCCCTCGGCTAATGCTGCATCTTTCTCTAAAGCTGACATCCCAAAATTAGCCAGTTTGAGCACGTAGGGCAGGGTGCTGTTATTCAATGCTTCGGTCGCTGTACGGGGTACGGCTCCAGGCATGTTGGGAACACCATAGTGCAGTACACCTGACTCTATGTATATCGGTTCACTGTGGGACGTGGGGCGCACCGTTTCAATGCATCCACCCTGGTCCACCGCCACATCCACAATTACCGAACCCTTGGGCATTCGTTCTACTAGACTGCGAGAAACCAGAGTAGGGGGGCGTCGCCCCGGCACCAATACCGCACCAATCAACAGATCCGCCTGACTGACTGCCATCTCAACGTTGGCAGAGTTACTGTAAAGCAGCTGTACTCGTGAGCCAAACAATTCTTCTAACTGATTTAAGCGCTCTAAATTGATGTCGATCAGCGTTACCTGCGCCCCAAGACCCACTGCCATCTTGGTGGCCTCGGTACCTACAACACCGCCGCCCAGCACTACCACACTTCCGGGACTCACGCCTGGTATTCCCCCCAGCAAAACACCACGCCCCCCCTGCTGTTTTTCTAGAAACCTGGCTCCAAACTGCACCGATAGCCGTCCGGCAATGATACTCATAGGCGTCAGCAAGGGACGCTGATGATTGTATTCAACGGTTTCGTAGGCGATGGCCGTCGTACCGCTCTGGATTAATGCTTCAGTTAATTCGCGGCTGGCCGCCAAGTGTAAATAAGTAAATAACAGCTGCTCTTTTTGCAGATAGTCATATTCTTTAGACAATGGTTCTTTGACCTTGACTATCAGGGGCTGCTGCCAAGCCTGTGAGGCCGTACTGAGGATAGCGCCGGCCTTTTCATAGTCAGCATCGCTAAATCCAGCTCCCACTCCAGCATCGGTTTCTACGATCACCTGATGCCCTTGTTCTATAAGTGCTCTGACTCTGCTGGGGCTCAACCCTACCCGAAACTCCAGATTTTTAATTTCTTTAGGCACACCAATCTGCACAGGCACCTCCCCTGTAGGTTGAAGGTTTTATTTGCGCCCAATGCCAGAGTTAGAGCCCTAAAATTGGTCGCTAGCTTTAGCTTAGCGTTCTGCTCATTAGGAATAGTGATCACGCAAACAGAATTACATTACCAGTGATAACTGATTGACGAACTCTCCCTTTGATAGTGAGAATGAATGGGCATAACCCAGTGTTTTAAAGCCGTGACTGATATTAAGCCTTCCATAACTCCTAATCTAGAACGTCCTAAAAAAGGATTTAACGACTATGCCGAAAAGCTCAATGGACGAGCTGCCATGGTGGGCTTTTTGATTTTAATTGCCATTGAGTACTTCACTGGTCAAAGCCTCGTATCGCTCATAGGACTTAAATGATCAAAAAAGTCACCCGCTAGGCGTGGATAGCTCCATTGAGGTGTGAGAACAATCGAACGGTTGTTCCTTAGCACTTGAAGGTGATGCGTAGAACACCAATAAAGTATTCCTCGCCGTTTCCGTCTACACCATCGGGGTCAGCCTAGATTAAGGCAGGTGTACTTGTTAGGTATTTGTTCAGTTTCATCATAGCCAATGCGCTAGTACATCAAGACATTGGCTATAGGCCACAAAAAAAGGTGAATGGTTTTACCATTCACCCCCTTGCTAGCCGGAGCAAGTTTGTCGGCTATGCCACGGCAGCTATCCCTAAATAGGACGACCGCCGTGGTTGATTGAAGTTACTTGTCGCCTTCTTCTGAGAACTCGGCATCGATGACGTCATCATCACCACCGCCGCTGCTGGGAGCTTCACCGTCGGGAGCGTCAGCTGCCGCTGCTGCCGCCTCAGCGCCACCGTACATATTGCTACTAAGGGCAAACAGTGCCTGCTGCAGGGACTCAGTGCTCGCTTTGATTTTGTCGGCATCATCCGATGCGATCGCATCCTTCAGGCTAGCAATCTCAGTTTCAACCTTAGACTTGTCATCTTCGGAGACCTTATCGCCTAGCTCACCCATCTGCTTCTCAGCCTGATAGACAAGAGAGTCAGCCTGATTCTTGACATCGATCTTCTCACGACGTTCCTTATCAGCAGTGGAGTTAGCCTCAGCATCCCGAACCATCCGATCCACTTCATCATCAGATAGGGTGGATGCTCCGGTGATACTAATAGACTGTTCTTTGCCAGTCCCCTTATCCTTTGCAGTTACATTCAGAATACCGTTGGCATCGATATCAAATGTCACCTCAATCTGGGGCACACCACGGGGAGCAGGAGGAATTCCATCTAGACGGAACACACCCAAGTCCTTATTGTCATTGGCCATTTCACGCTCACCTTGAAGGACGTGAATTTCCACATTGGTTTGGCCATCTACCGCGGTAGAGAATACCTCAGACTTCTTAGTAGGAATTGTAGTGTTTCTGGGGATCAGCTTGGTCATTACACCACCCAGAGTTTCTACACCCAGGGATAGAGGTGTAACGTCCAGTAGCAGAATATCCTTAACTTCACCAGCCAGGACACCCCCCTGGATCGCTGCACCAATGGCAACCACTTCGTCAGGGTTAACACTCTGGTTAGGCTCTTTACCTAGAATCTTAGTAACCAACTCCTGAACCGCAGGAATACGGGTGGAACCACCGACAAGTACAATCTCATGGATATCGCCCTTGGCTAGCTTGGCATCACGAATGGCGTTTTCCACAGGAATACCGCAGCGATCAATCAGGTCAGAGCATAGCTCCTCAAACTTCGCCCGAGTCAACGTTAAATCCAGGTGCTTAGGGCCGTCCTGAGTCGCCGTAATAAAGGGCAGGTTGATTTCTGCCTGAGTCACACTGGAAAGCTCAATTTTGGCTTTTTCAGCCGCTTCGGTTAGACGCTGCAGAGCCTGCTTATCTTTACGCAGGTCAATACCTTCTTGACCCATAAACTGCTCAGCCAAATGATCGACGATCTTCTTATCGAAGTCGTCACCACCCAAGTGAGTATCACCGGAGGTGGACAGTACCTCAAAGACACCGTCGCCTACTTCCAAAATAGAAACGTCGAAGGTACCACCCCCCAGGTCAAATACGAGAATTGTTTCGTTACTCTTCTTATCCAGACCATAGGCCAGAGCAGCAGCAGTAGGCTCGTTAATAATCCGTAGGACTTCTAGCCCCGCAATCTTACCTGCGTCTTTAGTTGCCTGGCGTTGAGAGTCATTAAAATAGGCAGGAACCGTAATTACCGCCTGGGTAACTTGATCTCCAAGGTACTTACTAGCATCGTCCGCTAGCTTACGCAGTACCTGGGCGGAAATTTCTTCTGGTGCAAACTGCTTATCAGCATTGGTGCACTCAATTTTTACGTTACCGTTAACGTTTAGAACGTTGTAGGGAACTTCTGAGGACTCGTTGCTAACCTCATCATTGCGACGACCGATAAAACGCTTTACGGAATAAAACGTGTTCATTGGGTTCATCACGGCCTGGCGCTTAGCGATTTGGCCCACCAGACGATCGCCACTTTTGGCATAGGCCACTACAGAAGGTGTTGTGCGAAACCCTTCTGCGTTTGCAATCACAGTGGGCTTACCCCCTTCCATTACAGCGACTACAGAGTTTGTAGTCCCTAAGTCAATTCCAACTACTTTTCCCATATCAATTGCTCCGGCTGAACTGTCGCTTTCAGCTGAACCGTTAAATGGATTGCTTGAAAGCTCATTACTATAGTGCTAATCCAAAGCAATTCTCTGAAGGGGGGGTTACCGAACCTGGATTTCGGTTATGGGGCGGGTTAGCTCGGTTTTGGTTAGATGGATGCCAAAATTTGCTCGTCTAATTCAAAATCAACGGATTGCTCTGACTGGCAATAATCGTTCTCGTAAGCATCTTTGAGGCCATCTACCAAACTGTAGTGTGGAGTCCAGTTAAGGTCTCTTTTGGCTTTTTCAATGGCAGCAAAAAAGTGCTGTACTCGCATGGGAAAAGCTTTACGCTTGCCAAAGTCAAATTGTTTGGGGTCGTAGTGGCGAATATCTGGGGCTGGTTTACCCATAGCCTTCGCACAGGCCTGGGCCAGGCCATCAAAGGTAACGTAGCGTTCGCCGGAAATGTTGTAAATCTGGCCAATGGCTTTGGGGTTACCGAGAACTGCCACCATGGCTTGAGCCAGGTCTTGGCAGTGGCCTAATTGAGTTATGGCTTTGCCGTTGCCAGGAATGGGTAGGGGGCGATCGCAACTAATGCGGTCAAAAAACCATTTTTCTAGAGGGTTATAGTTTTGGGGGCCATAGATGTATACAGGCCGGATCGAGGTGAAGGGTACCCCTTGCTGCACCAGGTAGTCTTCGGTGTGATGTTTGCCTTTGTGGCGACTGTTGGGATCGACAGGGTCACCTTCGATATGGGGCATCTGGTCGCTTTTGAGGTATACCCCGGCAGAGCTGACGTAGATAAAGTGACGGACGGTATGGCCAAAGAGTTCGACCAGGGGCTGGGTATCGCTAAGTTCGCGGCCATTGTTGTCGCAAATGGCGTCAAAGGTTTTATTGGCCAGGGCGGCTTTGAGATCGTCGGGAGATTTGCGATCGCACCTCACAACTTTTGCACCATCAGGAGCAGGTCGATTTCCCCGATTCAGCAGCGTGACCTCATGACCTGCCGTCAGCAATAACCGCGTTAGATAAACCCCAATAAATCGGGTCCCACCCATTACCAAAATCTGCATAGCCAAACCCCAAAAAAAGCAACAGACAATCTCCTTGACTTCAAATTTTATGGAAGATTGTTGCTTTAAGACAAACTCCTAATCGATTTAAACAAGTCGGGAGTTTGTCAACTCTTATTTTTTTACTTTATTTGAAGTATAAGAATTAGTAACGCTCTCACTTTGTGTAACAGATCTGTTACACAAAGTGAGAGCCAATATGTCAATTTGTATCGCATCCATAGCTGTATCCCTAGTCAATAGGGATTTTCTGATACAAACTCAATAGGCTTAAAGACTTATTTAGATGTTATGGAATATTTCTCAATACAGTAGCCACTTCACTTTTGTAAAGTGTTTTTCGTAAACGCTTCGTGATTACTGGAGTGATTCCGATCGTCTAATGAGTTCAACTGTTAGCAATACCCATTTAGGGTCAACATGCTAGGCGGCAGTCATCACCGCCCATTGGAAGAGGCAAGACACGTTCAAACGCTTAGCTATTTTTCGTTAAAGCGGCTTTTCTGGACGTGGAGAAGGATTAAAACACAGAGGAAGGAGTAATCTGCATGTTCACCAACGTCAAGCCAACTGTGAGACATATCTCACCCGAGAACCTTGGCGAACGGTCCTTGATGAAAGTGGTCTATGTAGTGCTAGAGCCCCAGTATCAAAGCGCTCTGTCAGCAGCTGTTAAGTCCATTAATACTAGCAACCCTCACATTGCTGTAGAGGTCAGTGGTTATCTAATTGAAGAGCTTCGTGATAATGACAACTATGAGGCATTTAAGAAAGATGTCTCCGAGGCTAATGTCTTTGTAGCCTCCCTGATATTTATTGAGGAGCTGGCCGAAAAAGTTGTTACAGCTGTCACCCCTCATCGTGAAAATCTAGACGTAGCAGTTGTGTTCCCATCCATGCCTCAGGTCATGCGCCTGAATAAGATGGGAAGCTTTTCTATGGCTCAGCTGGGCCAGTCCAAGAGCGCCATTGGCGAGTTCATGAAAAAGCGCCGTCAAAAGCAAGGCGGTAGCTTTGAAGATGCCATGCTCAAATTGCTGCGCACTCTGCCTAAGGTCCTTAAATATTTACCAGTAGATAAAGCCCAGGACGCCCGTAACTTTATGCTCAGCTTCCAGTATTGGTTGGGCGGCTCCCCCGAAAATCTGGAAAACTTCATGCTGATGTTAGCCGATCGTTACATGTTCGGCGATAAGCAAATTGAAGGCGCTCCTAGAAATATGGAGTATGAGGAGCCTGTTACCTATCCTGATACTGGCATCTGGCACCCCCTTGCTCCTTGTATGTATGAAGACGTTAAGGAGTATCTCAATTGGTATAGCTCCCGCCAGGACCTACCAGCCTCCCATAAGCGTGATAACGCTCCCTGCGTAGGTATAGTGCTACAGCGCACTCATCTGGTAACAGGTGATGAAGCTCACTATGTATCCATGGTGCAGGAGCTTGAGTATCTGGGCGCGCAGGTCATTCCAGTTTTCGCGGGTGGTCTAGATTTCTCCAAGCCCGTAGAGCAGTTTTTCTATGAGCCAGTGAGTCAAGAGCCATTAGTAGACTCTGTGGTCTCCCTGACTGGCTTTGCCCTGGTGGGTGGTCCTGCCCGTCAAGATCATCCCAAAGCAATTGAGTCATTGCAGAAACTCAATCGTCCCTACATGGTGGCTCTACCCCTGGTTTTCCAAACCACTGAGGAATGGGAGGATAGCGATCTGGGTCTACATCCCATTCAGGTTGCCCTGCAGATGGCAATCCCCGAGCTTGATGGTGCGATTGATCCGATTGTAGTTTCTGGTCGAGACGGCATGACGGGGCGCGCTATCACCTTGCAGGATCGTGTTGAAATCATTGCCCAGCGAGCTCTCAAGTGGGCTAACCTGCGTCTTGTTGAACGGGCCAATAAAAAGCTCGCCATTACTGTTTTTAGCTTCCCTCCCGATAAAGGCAACGTTGGTACTGCTGCTTACCTCAATGTCTTTGGCTCGATTTACGAAGCCATGTTCGAAATGAAGGAACAGGGCTATACCATTGAGGGCATGCCTGAATCAGCTGAGGCACTGATGCTTGAGGTGATTAATGATGCCCAGGCTCAGTACAACAGCCCTGAGCTGAACATCGCTTATCGCATGTCGGTAGCTGAGTATGAAAAGCTGACTCCTTACTCTGAGCGCCTAGAAGAAAACTGGGGTCCACCACCAGGAAACCTCAACACCGATGGTCAGAATCTCCTGGTATACGGAAAAACCTACGGCAACTTGTTTATTGGCGTACAGCCCACCTTTGGTTACGAAGGTGACCCCATGCGATTATTGTTTTCTCGTTCTGCTAGCCCCCACCATGGCTTTGCAGCCTATTACACTTTTTTAGAGAAGATTTGGCAAGCGGATGCAGTACTGCATTTTGGCACCCATGGTTCTCTGGAGTTTATGCCTGGTAAACAGATGGGTATGTCGGGGCAGTGCTACCCCGATAATCTCATCGGTAGCACTCCCAATCTCTACTACTACGCTGCCAATAACCCCTCTGAAGCCACCATTGCCAAGCGTCGAGGTTATGCAGAAACCATTAGCTATCTGACGCCTCCTGCTGAAAATGCAGGTTTGTATAAGGGCCTTAAGGAACTGAGCGAACTGATCGGTTCCTATCAAGGTCTTAAGGAAGGCGGTCGAGCTATTTCGATTGTGAACGCAATTATTGAGAAAGCTCGCCAGGTAAATCTAGATCGCGATGTTATTCTCCCTGAGATAGAAGATGCCAGTGAGATTAGCAAAGAAGATCGTGACACATTAGTGGGCAAGATTTACATCAAACTGATGGAGATCGAGTCCCGTCTGCTGCCCTGTGGTCTCCATGTTATTGGCAAACCTCCCACTGCTGAGGAAGCTGTTGCCACCCTGGTTAATATTGCAGGACTTGACCGCGAAGAAGAGGGCTTTAAGAGCTTACAGCGGATTATTGCTGAGAGCATTGATCGCGATATTGATGAAATCTATAACAATAGCGATTTGGGTGTTCTAGATGATGTTCAATTGCTGTACGAAATCAACGAGGCTACTCGCGCTGCTGTGGGTGCCATCGTTAATGAGCAGCTAGACGATGAGGGGCGTGTGTCCCTCAAGACCATGCTGAAGTTCTTAAACTTCGAGAAACGTAAAGATCCCTGGTTAGAAGCGCTCCACAATCTGGGCTATAAGGATATTGACGAAGAAGTTCTTAAACCTCTGTTTGAGTATTTGCAGTTCTGTCTGAAGCAAGTTGTTGCTGATAATGAGCTGTCTTCTCTCCTCAGGGCCTTGGATGGTGAATATATTCTACCGGGACCTGGCGGTGACCCCATCCGTAACCCAGATGTATTGCCCACAGGGAAAAACATCCATGCGTTAGATCCTCAGTCTATTCCTACAACTGCAGCGGTACAGTCTGCAAAGGTAGTTGTTGATCGTTTGCTAGAGCGTCAGCGCCAGGAAAATGGCGGTCAGTATCCTGAGACGATTGCATCTGTCCTTTGGGGTACTGACAATATCAAGACCTATGGTGAATCTTTAGCTCAGATGCTTTGGTTTGTTGGCGTCAAGCCGATGCCTGATGCTCTGGGTAGAGTAAATAAACTAGAGATTGTTCCTCTAGAAGAGCTGGGTCGTCCTCGGGTTGATGTTGTTATCAACTGTTCCGGCGTCTTCCGCGACCTGTTTGTTAATCAAATGGCCCTGCTCGATCGAGCTGTAAAAATGGCCGCTGAAGCAGATGAGCCCTTGGAAATGAACTTTGTGCGTAAGCACGCCCTCAAGCAGGCTGAAGAAATGGGTTTATCGGTGCGAGAAGCTGCAACTCGTATCTTCTCTAATGCATCAGGTTCTTATGCTGCCAACGTTAACTTGGCAGTGGAGAACAGCAGTTGGGAAGAGGAGTCTGAGCTACAGGAAATGTATCTCAAGCGTAAGTCCTTTGCCTTTAACTCAGATAATCCTGGGGTGATGGATCAGTCCCGCGACTTGTTTGAGGCATCCCTAAAAACAGCTGATGTTACTTTCCAGAATCTGGACTCTTCGGAAATTTCGCTAACCGATGTTTCCCATTACTTTGATTCTGATCCCACCAAGGTTATTGGTCAGTTGCGGGATGATGGGAAAAAGCCTGCTTCGTTTGTCGCGGATACCACTACAGCAAATGCACAGGTACGCACCCTATCTGAAACAGTCCGTTTAGACTCTCGCACAAAACTGCTCAATCCCAAGTGGTACGAGGGCATGCTGGCCAATGGTTACGAAGGTGTGCGTGAACTCTCCAATCGTTTGGTCAATACCATGGGTTGGTCGGCAACAGCTGATGCGGTGGATAACTGGGTCTATGAGGACGCCAACACCACCTTTATTGAGGATGAAGACATGTGTAAGCGTCTGATGGACCTTAATCCCAACTCATTTCGCCGGATGGTTACGACATTACTGGAAGTCAATGGCCGTGGCTATTGGGAAACCAGTGATGAAAATATCGAGCGTTTGCAGGAACTCTATGAAGAAGTAGAGAACCGTATTGAGGGTATCGAATAGACACCGTAGGTAAATTTTAGGCAGTCTCACTCTGTCAATCTTGCTCACTAATTCATCAAGGCCATCGGAAAATACATTCCGATGGCCTTGATATTTAAGGGTTACTTTTCAAGATGTATAGCGATCTAGACATTATTCAATGTGACACTTTGATTTACGTAACATCCTAAGTCGCAGCCTTTAAAGCGCACCCATAAGCTATAGCAAATGTTCTTATTGTCCTGACTAAACTGACAGATGCAATAAGTAGCCATAGACATTTGAGGTGACTATAGTGGGACAACGTTTATGGCATGCTCTGATGATCAGTATCAGTCTCTACATACTGTTTGTTTTTCAACCCCTTGAGGACAATTTGTCCTTAAAAACAGAAAAATCTAGTAGTAGTTTTCATGAGGTGCTCTCGCGTCTGTTGTTCTAATCGAGATGTATAGCTGACGCACTTATAGTAAACGACTTACCCTAGGGTAGAGCGCAAAACTTCCTTACTCGGTCAAATTCTGGATCTTGCCACGAATAGGCGAAGTGGCTGACTGATTGTATATTTTGGGTCGCTCTCTGGAGAGCCGTCATCTGAACTTCAAGGGATGGACGATTATTAATAGATTTGCCCCACACACCCGCTAAGGCCGGGCGAACATTGCTGGCACTGTTCTGACGCAAGACCATTTGCACGTCTTGTACGATACAGTTGGTGTCTCCACAGATGCTATAGGCCATTGGGTGCCAACTCATGGACTTAGAGAAGCGATTCCAGTGCTGTAGACGAGAATCATAGCCCTGAGAACCTACAGGTTGATTGGCGGTAGGGAAGAAGACAGCTCCCACAGGAATGTTTTGCTGTTTTACCGGTTGGGAAACGGTATTGAGAAAGTCGATCACTCCCTGAACCGCATGGGCAACACTTAAACGCCATAGTTCTAGCTGCAACGCAGGACGTCGGACTGAAAGAGGCACATCACTAGTACTTCCAGAGGGTCGGCGGCTTTGCCAAAGGGGTTCCAATTCGTTGGGGAACTGTTTGTCCACTCGATCAAGATCCCCTTCTACCAGATATCCTCGGTTGAGAAACTGTTGAATGAGTTCTCGACCCTTGCTATTCAAGGCTCTCTGAATTAAGGCATTTTGTGCTGCGCTGCCATAGATCCAAAGATCGCCTACCTGGCCGACAACAGAGTTACTCCCAACACCACGAGGGTAGCGAATGTAGTCAAATAGAACGCCATCTGGCTTGCGTTGCAAAACCAGCTGTAACATTCGGGCGTAGTCACTCTGAGCTTGGTAACTGTAGGGATCAACAAAGATTTCTTCAGGGTTATTGCTAGCGCCACGACTGGCAAAAGCTGAGGTAGTCTCGCCCCGCCCATTACGCGCTAAGACCTGCTGCCGATCACCTCGTTGACCATAGGAATAGCCAAAGTTCATGGTGAACATCCAGGCATACACTTTGAGACCACGCTTATGGCCTGCTGCGATCGCATCCGCCAACAGATCGCGATCTTCATATCCCCGCTGCTGTACCACACTAGGCCACACCGTCCGATTATCCCGCTGAGGCAACAGCACCTGTCCGTTGTAAAATGCCTCGACGTAAACTTCGGTATATCCCAGATTAACCACCCGATCCATTAGAGCATCAAGTACACCAGGTCGTAAGTCGCAAGGATATAGACGAATCCAAGTCGCCTGCGCACGCGGCCACTGGCGTTGACGACAGGAGCGCAACATATCAGTATGGCGTTTGAGGAGGTCGCCATACTGTGCGATCGCAACCGCATCCCCATTAACAGCCTGCTGACGTATCGCCTCCTTAGCATCCACCTCGGCCTGAGATAGCTGGCAGTACTGATTGAGATTTCCACTTTGAGCAAATCCAGGCATCGGGTGACTAATTAGAGCTGCGCCTGCCAGTGCCAACATGCCTCTCAAAAGGTGGCTCCTGCTTAAATGCTGAAGACTTACCATAGTTGCAAACTATAACGATGAACAATTCAACCCGCATCCTCGGAACACACTGCTCTCAAACCAATTAGGCGCAGCAGTTCAGCGATTGGTCCCCAATCACTCAAAAACTGGCAAATTGTATCACCCTTTGTGCAGGTGCTTACCATTGCGTACGTTTATCAAACACCTAAGTCGCAGTCACTTCCCGGAAATAGTCACAGCTGTGGCCGGAATAATGAAACTCATTCTTCAGACATCTCCGAGGTGAAGTGAGGTGCCAACGATTTGCTCAACTCTGATAGCTTCATCCTCTGGATATAAGGCCATCCACCATTGATCTCGATATCCCTAAGCAGGTGATACAAATGTTGACGATTAGTAGGCAACGACTCTTGAAAGAGTGTGTCACGAATATCTTGATGTAGGGATTCCAATTGCCTTAACAGTGCTAAAAGCGCCTCACAATCTTTTGCTCTCTTTTGAGCAGCCACCTGCACGGCCAATCGAATATCTGCAATGTCAGCAGTTTGTCTATGGTCAGCGTCTGAAGAGTACAGTTCCATCTAGTCTGAAGAATACAGTTTTATCTAGTTTCATCTAGTAAGTCTAACCCTGATACTAGTAATCCTAATGAGTGTAGCCCAATAGCTATTTACTTGCCCTATCCTGCACTATATAAGCGTCCAAAGTGTTAACCAATGCACCGGACTTGTCAATTTCAACATGCACTGGCGACTCGTCCGTGTAAAATACTGTGGGAAGGTTAGTTGGCTATTCTAAGGGCGGCTTCAGTCAGCTTGGTCAAAAGGCTTTTTGAGATAGAAGGCTCTAGACATAGGCAACGTTATAAGCCCGAGTCGGTGCTATGACCACTGACAAATTTTCTTACATAAATACTCTTTTGTTTGAGGTTGACCATGAGGTATCGTGCCCTAATCGTTGCATTTTTAGCACTCTGCATGAGTGTACTGACAGCATGTAGCGATGCTCCTAGCGCTGACGGAGACACTCCTTTAACCTACGACCAAATTAGGAATACAGGATTGGCCAATAGCTGTCCCCAAATTTCTAGTGTTCGTCGTGGTGAAATTTCCATCGAAGATGGCAAGGACTATCAAATTGCTGGTCTGTGCTTGGAGCCAACTAGCTACTTTGTCAAAGAGGAGCCAGCCAATAAGCGTCGGGAAGCTGAGTTCGTTCCTGGAAAATCTTTAACCCGTTACACATCTAGTCTGGATCAGGTTCGTGGCGCTCTAGAAAAGGATGCTGACGGTAGTTTAGTTTTCCTTGAAAAAGATGGCATTGACTTTCAGGCTGTTACTGTTTTGCTCCCTGGCGGAGAGGAAATTCCGTTTCTATTTACTATTAAGGGCCTAGTTGCAAAGACACAGGCTGGCTTGGGTGCTGTGACCTCATCTACCGACTTTATTGGTCAGTATCGTGTGCCGTCTTATCGTACTTCCAACTTTTTGGATCCTAAAGGACGCGGTTTAACTACAGGCTACGACACTGCTGTAGCGTTACCTGCTGGTGGTGATACTGAAGAGCTGATTAAGGAAAATATAAAGTCATTTAAGTTGGGTCAGGGGACTATATCCCTTCAGGTTGAAAAGGTTGATAGTGTTACTGGTGAGATTGCTGGCACCTTTGAGTGTGAGCAGCCTTCCGATACTGACATGGGTACTGCTGAACCTTCTGACGTTAAGGTTCAGGGTCTGTTCTATGGTCGTGTAGAAACTCTAGATGCCTAAACTGCATTAGACATACCTTAGACTTCAGGTTTCTAGACCGGTCTAATAGAAGCACATGATAAAGGGGTAGAAAGCTCTCCAGAGTTCTCTACCCCTTTTGCTTTAAAGGCAGAACGTCGTACGTAAAGCCATCATGAAGAATTGGCTACTGGGAGTCAACTCGCTGTCACTATTCGGCGTAGACTTCCGTGTATACGCTATTGTGCAACTAAAATTTGGCAGAGTAGTCTGTCTCTGAGAGTTGGTCCTACTAGTCCAACAGCTGTGATTTCAGTCACTGTGAACTTGATCTTTGATGTTCACTATTGAGTCATTACCTTAATGTAATCATCTAAGGCCGGGTTCATTTCTATTTTTCAAGTTTCTGTTTTTAGTAGCTCAACACTGCATCTATACCAACGGGCATAGAGGTGAGCGTACACTTGCTAAAGAGGTTCCCCATGTCGTCATCTAAACTCAATCAAGCTCTCAAAAGCGAAACTCTAGAGCTGCTGAATGATTATCAAAAAAGTCGTTCACCTGAGTTACGTAATAAATTAGTCCAGATGAACCTGGGTTTGGTACGTAGAGAAGCCCATCACTGGCTGTATCATTCCAATGAAACCTTCGATGATTTAATGCAGGTTGGTAGTTTAGGCCTAATTCGTGCAATTGAACGTTTTGATATGTCTAAGGGCTATGCGTTCAGCTCTTTCGCCATACCCTATATCCGTGGCGAAATTCAGCACTATTTACGAGATCGCAGCGCGATCGTTCGCATTCCAAGGCGATGGCAATCATTGCAGCACCAATCGGCTCGTGTTATTCGCCAACTGCAAGAATCCTTAGATCGCAAACCCACCGATCAAGAAATTGCCGACCATCTCAAAATCACAGTTCAAGAGTGGCAAGAAGTTAAGCTGGCCAGTCGCAATCGTTCATTATTGAGCTTGGATGCTCCTATCCAGGAAGAGGGTAGCGGTTCTGCTTCTCTGAGTGATTTGCTTCCTGACCCGAAATACCGTAGTTTTCAACTGGCTCAGGAGGATCGCATTCGTCTACAGCAAGGATTGGCTCAGTTGGAGCGCAGAACCCAAGAAGTATTAGAATTTGTTTTCTTACACGATTTGACTCAAAAGGAAACCGCTGAACGCTTGGGTATTAGTGCCGTAACCGTATCTCGTCGAGTTAAGAGCGGACTCAAAAGACTGCGGGATTTAATGGCTCCTACCGAGGAAGATGGAAAGGATTTTGCTTAAACCTCTATGCATTCTGCAGAACTTGCCTTATACTTTGCGAACAAAAGCCCTTGGAGGATCTGAAAGATGCAGCGTCTGCTCTTGGTATTGCTAATAACAACTGGGGCAATTTCCCTGAGCGGTTGTGGGTTCTTTAATCGCAACAGTGATGATGTTGTTGAGGAGCCAACTACCCTAACGGAGGAGCAACCGGTAGAAACAGCAGGAGGAAAGCTTCCAGGCCTCCCAGAGGGCGAGGGATCTGAGAATGTCGTTGAAGTCTCGGCAACGTCTCCAACAGTAATTGCTCGTGATTTGATTCAGTCGACTGACCCTAACGAACGGGCAATTGGTGTAGAGCGCAGCCGTTCTGATCCGTTTGCAGAATTAACAATTCCTCTGGTACCTCCTCAACCAATTGAAATACCAGGATCTGAGGCTGCAGCGGGAGGAACGGCAACACCTAACACCTCTCCAGGAGGAACAAACGGTTCCAATGCAGACTTCAAGACAGCAGAGGACCCAGAATTAGAAGCACCTCCCGAGGTAAATGATCTTCCAGATATTGCAGAACTCCCCGAAATCCCACAGCCAACAACAGCCAGGGCTGTACGTGTGTCAGGGGTGATTCAAATTGCTGGAGCACCCTATGCAATTATTAAAGCGCCAGATGAAATAGAGCGCTACGTTAGACAGGGAGAGCGCATTGCTGGTGGGAGTGTGGTTGTTAAGCGTATCGATACCCGTTCACCAGAACCACGGGTAATTCTGGTTGAAAACGGGATTGAAGTGGAACGTTTTGTGACAGCAGCGCAGCCAGACGCAGCGGAAGAAGAAACACCCCCCCCATCGGATAATAATACAGTTTCCAGTATTGGGACACTGCCAGCACTGCCGAGACCCGGTATCTAACAGCAAACATCTGTAAGATATATGTAGAGAGTTGCTAAATTTTTATCTTTAGATGCTGATGCTAAAGATGATAGTTTTTTAGTGCAACAGGATTACGGTTAGTTCAGTTTTTTGGCTACATATTGGGACTCTGAAGAAACATGTTCAAAATCTTCGATATGTAACAAATCTTAAGTAGTAAGAGTGTGAGTTCTGTTCTGAGGAGTAGTAATCTGGTGGACAGGTAGATTGCTGCTCGCATTAATTACTACTCGTCTTTAATCAAGAGAGGAATATTCATGGTTAAGCGTGGATCTAAGGTACGTATCCTACGTAAAGAGTCTTATTGGTTCCAAGATATTGGTACGGTTGCTTCCGTTGACCAAAGTGGGATTAAATATCCAGTTGTTGTTCGGTTTGACAAGATTAACTACGCTGGCGTTAATACCAACAACTTTTCTGAATCTGAATTGAAGGAAGTTAAGTAGATCTAGTGATTTAGGATGGCTTGTTAGAATTGGCGAAGTTGTTTGTCTGATTCACATTGCCAGAACTTCCTGAAGTAGAAACTGTTCGACGAGGACTGAGTCGAGTGACTCTGTACCAGCCTATTCGGGGTGGGGATGTGCTGTTAGACCGCAGCATTGCCCACCCTGTTTCTATTGAGAATTTTTTACCGGCCGTTCAGGGGGCTGAAATGATTGCTTGGCAGCGTCGGGGTAAATATTTGCTGGCGGTTCTGTCTCGTCAGCATCAGCCCGCAGGGTGGTTAGGGTGTCATCTGCGGATGACGGGCCAGTTGCTGTGGGTCCCGCAGTCAATGCCAGTATCATCCCACTGTCGTGTTCGGCTCTTTTTTGATGATGATCGCGAACTTCGCTACGTTGACCAGCGCACATTTGGTCGTCTTTGGTGGATACCTCCAGACCAAAAACCTGATCAGGTTATGACAGGGTTACAACGGCTGGGGCCAGAACCGTTTGCTGACGAGTTCTCTCTCGATTACATGAAAACCTGGTTAAAAGGTCGACAGCGCCCTGTCAAAAATGCCCTCCTTGACCAGGCGATGGTAGCGGGGATTGGCAATATCTATGCTGATGAGGCGTTATTTTTGAGTGGTATTCGACCGAAGGTGAGGTGCGATCGCATTTCCCAACCCCGACTCAAACGCCTACACACCTCCATCCGCAAGGTCCTCACTGACAGCATCGAAGCGGGAGGTACCACCTTTAGCGACTTTCGCGACATCCACGGCATCAATGGTAACTATGGAGGCGTTGCCTGGGTTTATGACCGGGAAGATGAACCGTGTCGGGTATGCAAAACACCCATCAAGCGCATCAAACTAGCCGGTCGCTCAGCCCATTATTGCCCCAACTGTCAGAAGTAGTCAGGGGAAGGGTTAAAGGGTAAGCGATAATAAATTGACCGTATATTTTTATGAGTAATGGCAATCAAAAAGGGTACGTTCGTGCGCGTTGTTCGTGAAAAGCTAGAAAATAGCGTGGAAGCTACCGCTAGCGACAATCGTTTCCCTCCCTACATCTTTGAAACTCAGGGGGAAATCATGGAAATTCGTGATGACTACGCGCTAGTGAAATTTGGCCGTGTCCCCACCCCTAACATTTGGCTTCAGGTAGCCCAGCTAGAAGAGTTTAAGTAGGGGCACTCCCTTATGGTTGTCCTTTGATATCGCGGACAGGTAAACAGGGTTTCGTATTAAGAATCCTCATGGAATAGGCCTCAGTTTAAATGGCAATCGCCACAATGGTTATATAGCCTACATTTAGGTCGAGATTCCGTTATTTTGACCTGAATTTGGTCTAACACATCTAGTGAACCGTCCTGGGCGACTTTTTGGCAATTGCTAGCGGCAATTGATTTGGCTAAGCTGCCCACCAGCGGTCTGTCAGGAGCCCTATGGTAGTAGCTATTCCCTCTCTTCAAACCGCAGTGTCAACTGCCATCACTATTCCAAAAATCACCATCATTGGAGCAGGCAATGTGGGAGCCAGTCTGGCCCGTTGCCTGCTCTCTCAGAATTTAGGCAATGTCGTTTTACTAGATATTGTGGAAGGTCGGCCCCAGGGCTTGGCTCTCGATATGGCAGAAGCCCAACCTTTAGAAGGCTTCAGCCATCACATTACCGGTACTAATGACTACATTGATACCACCGGTTCCCAGGTTGTGGTGATTACGGCTGGTTTACCCCGCAAACCCGGTATGACCCGAGACGATCTGCTCAAGGTGAATGGCAAAATCATCTTGGACGTCATGGCCCAAGCGCTGCTCCACTCACCCAACGCCCGTTTTATTCTGGTAACAAATCCATTGGATGTGATGGCCTACCTGGCGTGGCAGGCTAGCGGTCTCCCCGCGAGCCAGGTGATTGGTCAAGCGGGTGTATTGGATTCTGCTAGATTTCGCACCTTTATTGCCCGAGAATTGGACGTTCCACCCCAGGATGTCTCCACGATGGTGCTTGGGGGCCATGGGGATCTAATGGTGCCTCTGATTAGCTACACCACAGTCAATGGCATTCCTCTGGCAGACATGCTGCCTGCTGCCAAAATCCAGCAGTTGGTGGAACGGACGCGCCATGGTGGGGCTGAAATTGTCAATCACCTTAAAACTGGTGGAGCCTATTATGCACCAGCCGCAGCCACTGTAGCTATGGTAAGCGCCATCCTTCAAAATCAGTCAGCGATTTTGCCAGTGTCGGCCTATCTGGATGGGCAGTATGGTCTCAGGGATATTTACTTAGGTGTGCCCTGTCGTCTTGATAGTAATGGAGCGGCTTCGATTGTTGAGCTTGCCCTGACGGCTGACGAGCAGGAAGTTCTAGCAGCTTCGGCCAAATCAGTGCGACAAACATTAGACAAAGCCTTAGCACTCTTTCCGGTCTAGCAGTCAAAGCCCGTAAAATTTATGGGCTTTGAGGCCTAGATAACTGGTAGCTTCTTATCAGTTATCCGCATAATAGCGCTAGGCAGAAGCCATTAAACAGTTCTTGGTGCGATCAATTCGGCTCCAGAGGAATAGCCGCAAAATGTTTTCTTAGTAAGTCGTGCACAAAACGATAGCGACCACCGGTTCTTTGAAGGAAGCGATGTTTAACGGCATGGTCAAGGAAACGGGAGTAGTTCCATGGGATATTTCCGTTCTTTGTAAAGAAGATACGGAGAACAAAATGTTGAATGGCTGCATCTAACCCGCTGAGCAGTCCGCCAATCAGGCCAAAAAGTAGCCCGACAATCGGACCGTCACTCAGTCCCAACAGTCCGCCAATCAACCCGAAAAGCAGCCCACCAATTAGCCCACCAATCAGAATGCCACGGAATGAATTTTGAATGCTATTTCTGATGCCTTGATTTGGCATTTCTTTGTCTATGATTTCAGCACCATTCAGCCCGCCAACTAGACCGATACTTAATCCGAAAAGCAACCCACCAATCAGGCCGAAACTTGGCCCACTGATCAACCCGACAATTAGCCCGCTACTCAATCCAAAAGTTAGCCCGATAAATAACCCAATGCTAGAAGACCACTTTAGCTTTTCTTTTGGTTTAATAATGAGTGCATTCAGCCTGCCACTCTTCACCAAAAGCCCCCAGCAACTGAGCCCGCCGATTAGCCCGAAAATCAGCCCATCGATCAGCCCATCACTTAGGCCAACACTCAGTCCACCAATGAGCCAGAAACTTAGCCCGATAATCAACTCAACGGTCAATCTGTACAGTCTTTTTTGTTGAGAAAAAGGTAACCAACTGGGCTGTAATTCTTCAATCAAAAATTCAGTTTCACCTACCTTTTCAAGTTGTTCAGCTAGCCAGGTGAGATAGTAAAAGGTGTCCTTTGCAGTGGGTTCTTCCCCTGGTTTATAAGTGCCTTGATTACTGGGGTCATAGAGCTGTTTTTCAATGTAAGCGTCAAACAATTCCTGCTCGTTACGCATAGGATTACCCTGATATGACATCACCAGCATCCAAAGAAATAATGGCTTTTCTGCTAGCTCCAGCAATGTTGGATTGCCGTGGATATTTTTCCAAAGGTTGAGTCGATTTAATTTTTCAAAGTACTTACGAATCTGGTCTTTTTTTAGAGCTTCTAAATAAACAGCTCCGTCAAGTTTATCTAATTCAATTTGACCCGCCTCGTACTCTTCTCGACGACAGCAAACAACCAGTTCTGATACGAAAGACGTTTCTAGAAACTGGTTAATTTTCTCAATACACTGTTTTTGTTTGGTCAGCCCCAACTCATCTAATCCGTCTAGTAAGAGCAGTATCTGATTATTGTCTAACCATTTTTGAGTGGTACCTTCGGATAGGCCATAGAGTTTTTTAAGTTGACTAGCTACCCACTTATCAATGGCTTCTCCATCCCAACTTGATAGCTCTAGAATTACTGGCACTGGCTGATGTTTATCCTCTTCTACACGAGTAACCAGGTCTTTTGCCAGTTCCAGTAGCTCTGTTGTTTTGCCAGAACCCGGTTCTCCAAGAATAAGAAGCTTCCCCTGAATATCCTGGCGTTCAAACACCTTAATGATTTTTTGGGTGAACTTTATATCCAGCGAGGGTTTATTGCCTTTTGTACGCAGTACTCGATTAACCGATTGAAACCCAGAGTCACTATCTTCGGGTACCAACGCATACTTAGGAGCCCCTATCCGCTGTCGCTGGTCTTGCATGTAAAGATCTAGCTTAACCAGCTTATGCAAGGATGTTGCCAGACGACGATTAACTTCTTTTTTGACAATTTTGAGTAGCTTTTGCCGAGTCAGTTCTAGCTTTTCTGTAGAGGGCTGAGCACGTTGAAAAGGGCTTGGGACACCTAACCAACTGAGAATTCCAGATAACTGGTCACCAACAGTGAGCAGGAATAAAAGAGTAACAAATCCCAAACAGAGCAATGTCCATGCCCAGGAAGGTATCAGCTGCTCCAACTGATCAAGCAGCTTGGACAGAGGATCGGATTCCGATTGAGTAGTTGATGCTAAGGACAGCAGCGCAGTACTCAGCATCAATTCTGCTCCTGCTGTCTCTCTGACAGGGATTCCTCAAAGTCTCTCAGAATTTGGGAAATCCCATTATGCTTAGCTGGGACAATAGAATTACTTCTATAAAGAGGGCCTGAATAAGTGCTCGCTTCTTTTTCAGAAATGCCCTTGGGTTGACCAGTGTCAGGTCTGCTCATCGCTACTATTGCTCTAAATCCCTGCTCCTAGGCAACCTGAGGACGCGTACGAGGATATTCCCGCATCAGCCGTCTCACCTCTTCCGCATGATACGAACTACGCGTCAACGGCGACGAAACTACTTGCAGAAACCCCATTGCCTCACCCACTTCTCGCCACTGGTCAAACTGCTCAGGCGTCACAAAAGCCTTCACCCCCAAATGCTTCTGAGTCGGCTGTAAATACTGCCCAATGGTGAGAATGTCGCAGTCCACCGTCCGCAGAGCCGCCATCACCTGCCGAACTTCCTCATCTGTTTCTCCCAGACCCACCATAATGCCTGACTTGGTATAGGCCCAGGGGGCTAACTCGCGGGTGCGCTGCAATAGCTCAAGACTGCGCCGATAGTCGCCTTGGGGCCGCACTCGTCGATATAATCGAGGAACGGTCTCTGTATTGTGATTCATCACCTCCGGTGCCGCCGATAAGATGATGGCCAGGGCATCCCAGTTGCCACACAGGTCAGGAATCAACACCTCAATAGTGGTACCAGGCGACAGCTTCCGCGTTTCTTCAATGCAGCGTACAAACTGACTGGCCCCACCGTCGGGCAAATCATCGCGGTTTACGGACGTAATCACCACATGGTTTAACCCCATGCGCCGCACTGCTTCCCCTAAACGCAAGGGCTCAGTTGGATCTAATGCCTGAGGCTTTTTCTCAAAATCAATATCGCAGTAGGGGCAGGCCCTGGTGCAGGCCGGACCCATAATCAAAAATGTGGCCGTCCCAGCATTAAAACACTCGCCAATATTGGGGCAGGAGGCTTCTTCGCACACTGTATTAAGGGCAAGATCCTGCAAAATGCCTTTAACGTTGCCCACCCGTTCCCATTGGGGTGCTTTAACTCTCAGCCAATCTGGTTTAACGGTCACACTACTTTGCCTTTACGAAGGGGGCTGCTATGTCAGACATGCTTAACAGCATTAATGATTCTAACAACTTCAGAACGAAGCTATTTAACAACTGACGGATGCCAACGTTGATTTTAAGTCAGGCTAGCTATGGTTAATTGACACTTTTAGGGCTATCAATTTTCCTAACCTGACAGATGCTGGAGACCTGATTGAAATGCTCCGCAACGTTGCAAAATGGGTCTAGCAAAATGCTGGAAATAGGTAATATGTCTAGGAATACAACCCCTTAAGCGCTTAATCCTTTTTCTCACCTTTTACGCAATGCAAGGTTTTCATCCCTTAGCTCGCAGTTTTGCCTTACTATGCGTTGGTTCAGCCCTGGGCTTATCCTTGCTGGAGTTGCAAGATCCTTTTGGCTGGAAGATAACTGGTACTAAATCTAACGAAGCATTCAGCAACCTTAATACTAGTATTTCTATAAACAATGGTCGTAGACCTGGGTTTGCGAATATCCCTAGACAGTCAGATATCCAAATTGTGGTGCATTTGAGCGCACGAAAGATCGATGTTTATCAACGGGGGAGCATTATCAAGCAGTATCTTGTTGCCATTGGTCAAGCTGAGTGGGAAACACCAGAAGGCAGCTTTCAGGTCATCCAAAAGAGTGACTATCCTGCTTGGCAGCACCCTATCACTGGTGAAATCATACCGGCAGGAAACAAAAATAATCCCCTGGGCTCACGCTGGATTGGCTTTTTGTCAAGCAATGATGGCGAGATTGGTTTTCATGGCACCAATGAAGAAAGTTTAATCGGAGAAGCTATCTCCCATGGCTGTATCCGCATGCTCAACGAAGATGTCGAGGACCTGTATACCTATGTCGAAGTGGGCACATCGGTAACGGTGAAGCGCTAAATAAGGATTGGCAATCGTAAGTGTCACAGGCCTCAGAATATTTGCTAAAGGCAGCAGAGGCGACAGAATGCAGCAAATCATTTAGCCTATTTTATAGAGAGTAAATAAATTTTAAGAAGTTTAAAACTCTGCCTGATAGGCTCTTGCATATTGCCTGCAACATTTCTGTTTACCAAATTTTCTTTATCCAATGATTTTTGATCCGGTCTGGATTTCTGGCGTTTTTTTGTGGGCACTGGCACTATATCTAATGTTTTCACCATTGGTTGTGCGGCTAGTCGATGCCTTAGAACAGCAGGCAATGGCATGGCTGACCACATCTAATCAGGTTCGGAAAACGGGCTTAGCAGAACTCTATGGCTCGGTTATGAGTATTGTGCCGTTTGTGTTAGCTGGTGGACTATGCAACTACCTGCTGAATATTAGTATGGGCCGTAGCTGGACCCTGAGTTTTGGCATTATTGCCTGTATGGGTAGTGGCGTCTATGAACTAGGTCGTCGTGATGGCCAGGCTAATCAGGACTGATATTCTAAAACTGAGCGTCTAAAGATTCACAGGATGTTGACCATAGAACGGGGTTATTTCTCGCCAGCTGGGATATTTAGCTGTTTGCCATTGGTCGTATCCAAGCTTGAGTAAAGACAAGGTTGTGTCAGCTAACCCTATTCCCGATTCCAGAGTTATCTGGATTAATGGCTGTGACCATTGAGTTTGTTTTGCAGACCAATCATTAGCAGATAGGACAACATCGCTGAGTTTTGGGTGCAGGGTTTCTCCGTTCCAGTGATAAATTGCACCGTATACGGCTTCCCGTTTGGCAGGCATGGTGACCGCAATATCAGTAGCGACTTGTTTAGTTTGGGATGCCTTCAGTTCAGATGTTTGATTGCAACCTATGATGCGGTGATAGGCGGCGGCAGCCAAAGCAGAGATACCTAAAAGAGGAATATCTAGTTGCTGGGCGAGTGTGCGAGCAGTGGCAACACCGATCCGGGTGCCAGTAAAGCCACCTGGACCGATACAAACGACTATAAAGCTTAGGTCCTGCCAGTTTTGGGGTGCTAAAAATTCCTGGAGTAATGCATGGAGCTGGCTGGATAAATCACGGCCTAGCGCCCAAGTCTGATGACGATGGACTGTATCGAAATCACTGATGGCTAAACCCAGCTCAGGTGTAGATGTGTGGAGTGCCAGGCCAAACATTTTCTCAGAATGATGCAAATGGTTCGTGGAGAGTCATCAACACAGCGTTATGACTCTGCTCGTCAACGTTACCAGACTTTAGGGAGTTGCTTCGACGTTAGCGTTCTTAGTCGCCGCATAGTAGAAGCCTAAAATTAATGTGCGATTTTGCCACTTCTTAAAACTGACAGCTCGCAGAAACATCAGATAGGCGATGTAGGCAACAAATGGGCACACCAATAGCGGTTCTAAGGAACTTAACCGAATAGAATTTGCAAAGCTGACTACACACAGAAGCAGACACCCTAAGGACAAGTTGCGATACATGATGTGAGAAGCAATATAGGTATCTGCAGCTGCGACAGAAGGGCTGTTACGCTCGCGTAAATAGGCTTTGAGGCGATCGTCCATCCAACTCGACTTTTTGGGGATGCCGATTTTTTCTCGGAGTTTCAGTACTAGAGCGTCTTCAAACTCTAAGGTTTGCGGCTGATGTGGACTCAGCTGTTTCAAGGCATGATCTCTGTCTATCAACTGGGTGCCAAAGTAGGTGTATTGCCGTCTAAAGAGTTTGCATAGACGCAAAAAATATAGCCAGCTGAGTCCCTGAACAGTGCCACCGATGATGTAGCTCAGAAATAGAATGGTAAGTGAGATCGCAACCGTTCCACTGCTGTGAATTATCGGCACCAGATCCGCCAAACTTCCCACTGGGTTATAGAGCAAAAACCCCGCCAAAATAAATGGCGAACCGCCGACAATTGCGGCAAAAAGTTCAAATGGTCCAAGGGAATACTTCAGCTGCTCCATGATGGGTTGTGCATATCTATGGTTAGAGCTTTATCAAATTACAGGCCTTCCATGGAACGCCTCTGCGAGGCAATGTCCGCATCAGATACCCCTCTCATTTCTTACTTCAAGTTAAAAGTCATCATTAGTGGCAAGTGATCCGACGCAGTGCCTACCTCTGGTATTACACGAGTTTCCTTCAGTTCAATCGTTGCGGGTGTATAAAACAAGTAATCCAGCTTATGCTCGGGTGGTTCGGATGGAAATGTAGGCTGGTTGCTCCATTGCTCTCTGGGCAATGCCGATGTGAACAGCTCAGACTCGGTCATAATTTCAATCGATCGGTCTCCTTCATCAGGTCGATTTAGTGCACTGTTAAAATCCCCCACTAATAGCACCGGATATTCATTAGCATAGGTTTCAGCCATTTCTCTAACAGCACGGGTCTGGTTAAAGCGAGTCGGATTATCAAACGCTTCTAAATGGACATTGATAACGATGACCGAGCGACTATTGATGTCGATTTTTGTAATCTGAGCTAACCGATCCAGGTACACAGCATTGTAAAAAAACGGACGGCTGGTCACTTTTTCGAGGACAGTGCGCTGATTTTTCTCAATGGGATAACGACTCACCACGGCCTGCCCCGAAACGACTTTGCCAAAGTGGGCCGATATGGGCCAGTAGGGAAATGGCACGTAGTTTTTGTTCCAGTTAATTGCCAGACCAGCATTAGCTAAGCCAAGTCCCTTAGCCAGGGCCTCCAGTTGATTCACGTTGTAGGAGCGCTTAGAGGCGATATCAATTTCTTGGATGGCGATAATGTCGGCGTTGATGATGCGAAACTTGGCTATCACAGTTGCCAAATTATCATCAAATAATTTCTTCGGTCGTTCTACCGCTTCTTGATTCGTCAACCCCGACAGATAACCAATGTTATAGGAAACCAAGGAAAATTCAGGAGCCTCGGTCGCGGTACTATCCACCCCATAGGTGAGGATATCTGTATATTTTTCTTGGGGATAGCTACCGGAGGTGGCCCAGATGTAAAACATCCCCAGAGCCACTACCAGTGCCCCCAGCACTGCCAAAATGAACTTTAAAGTCGCCATGCCACCCTTATTAGATCAGTACTTTCACTAGTACTTAATCTAAAGCCCTAACAGAGAAGGTCTTCAGATACTTGAACAACTTGTAAAGTTCATTCCAAGAATAGTTGGAAATATTCTTCCACGCGTCACTCATTTGGGTAATCTGATGATGCTTAAGTATCGAGGATTAATTAGTTAGCTCAATTTTTTGAATAAATGTCTGCATTCAAACATTTTTCAAACTTTATGAGCTTAAATGTTCGATCCTCGATCCAAACGATGCTTTAAGGCTTCCATGTCCGTCAAAAACCTAATTTTCTTTGGTCTGCTGGTATTTGTGCCTATTTCGGCAACTGCTCATTTGCTGGAGTGGGGTGAGCTGGCGGTCTTTGTGACAGCAGCAATTGCCATTATTCCGCTAGCAGGCTGGATGGGGCATGCCACTGAGGAAATCGCTGTAGTTGTAGGGCCATCCTTAGGAGGGTTGCTCAATGCCACTTTTGGCAATGCCACAGAATTGATCATTGCCCTGATTGCTCTGAATGCAGGACTAATTAACGTAGTAAAGTCCAGTATTACGGGGTCAATTATCGGCAACCTGCTGCTGGTGATGGGACTCTCGATGCTGCTGGGGGGAATCAAGTTTAAGGAGCAAAACTTTCAGCCCGTCATCGCTCGAATGAATGCCTCGTCTATGAACCTGGCGGTGATCGCAATTTTATTGCCAACGGCGGTAGACTTTACGTCCCCATCCATTACCGAGCCTACATTACAGCGTTTATCTGTAGCCGTGGCCATTGTTTTAATTCTGGTATACGGCCTAACTCTCCTATTTTCGATGAAAACCCATGCCTATCTCTATGATGTGGGCATAGCAGCAGAGGAAAATGCCGCCGAGGAGGATGCAGCGGCAGAGCATCATGAAAAGCCGAATCTAACCCTGTGGATTGGAGTCTTGCTAACAGCCACCCTTATCGTTGCATTGGAATCTGAGTGGTTGGTGGGCTCCTTGGAGGTAGCCACTAAACAGCTGGGGCTGTCGGAACTATTTACTGGCGTTATTTTGCTCCCCATCATTGGCAATGCAGCGGAACATGCCACGGCCGTAACCGTAGCTTTGAAAAATAAAATGGATCTGTCTCTATCGGTAGCTGTAGGGTCCAGCATGCAGATTGCCCTATTTGTTGCACCGGTTTTAGTCATTGCCGGTTGGATTATGGGTAAACCGATGGATCTGGACTTTAATAATTTCCAGTTGATTGCAGTGGCCGTATCGATTTTGATTGCTAATTCCATCAGTAGCGATGGCAGTTCCAACTGGTTAGAGGGAACTCTATTGCTGGCGACCTACACCATCATTGGTCTGGCATTCTTCTTCCATCCGATGATTGAAGGAATTGGTTGATAAGAGTGGCAATGAGATCGCAATCCGTCCGAATCAAATCATGATCTGCCTCAGGCAACACCTCAAACCTGGCATTTGGTACCCTCTGACCATAGGTTTCACAGTGCCATAGGGGAATTGTGGTGTCCTGATCACCGGCGATCACCAAGGTGGGCACAGCAATCTTGTGAATAGTTTTTTCAACCGTGTCGATGGCATCTTCCGGTCGCAGCCGATCAACAATAAACGACTTTGCCACAGGTTGTTTACCAAACTCCCGCCTTGCCATGGCCACCTGGTCATAGGTCTTTTGTTGACCTGTAACTTTAGCAATCGGTTTGAGTCCACTCAACACCCAATCCACCACAGGTGTTTCCCATAAAATTGGGCGCATGTAGTTGTAGCGGCCCACAAAGCTATCGTCGCGGATTCCCGCTGGGGCAATTAGAACAAGGTTGCTAAGGATGGATAAATTCCCATCATCTGCCTGCTCAATGGCAAAGGCAGAACTGGCCCATCCGCCATAGGAATGACCAATCAGGGTGACATTGCTTAAATCTAAAGCCGTAATAAACTCGCGTAAAAAAGCGGTCTGATGCCAGATGGTGTACTTTAGCTTTGGTTTGGAAGACTCTCCAAATCCCAGCATATCTAAGGCAATACAGCGATATTGAGTACTGAGAATTTGCATTAGCGAGAGCCACAAACTACTTTCCCCTAAAAAACCATGGAGCAGTAGCAACACAGTTTTATCCGGCTCTCCCATGTCTAAATAGGCTGCTTTGTAATGACTCAGTTGAACTGTCGATTTTTGCACCCGTTACTCCCCGATTGTATTTGCCCCAATCTCATCTTCTAAGATCGGGGCAATCTTTGGGCATAGAGCGTTAATGAGCTACTGGTTTGCAGGCAAGCTATATGAGAATGAGGAATTATCCATTGCTCCCAGCCACCCTGCTCTGGCTTATGGGGCCAGCGTATTTACGACTATGCGGGTTTATGAGAACCGCTTGGAACATCCGTTAACGGCATGGGAAATGCACTGCGATCGCATCAGCCAATCCTTAACCACATTTAACTGGTCCCAACCCAACTGGGAGCAAACAATCCAAGGCTGTCACATTATGAGCCACCATTATCCAGTTTTGCGGCTCGCTATCCTGGCCGATGGTCGTGAACTGATTACTGGTCGCTCTTTACCTCAAAACCTTCAAAAACACCAAACCAAAGGGGTTACCGTTTGGGTCGCCGAAGGACATCAGTATCGACGCAGTTTACCTGCCCATAAAACCAGTAACTATCTTCCCTGCTGGCTAGCTATGCAAGCTGCTAAAAGCCATGGGGCCCGTGACGCCATCTTGGTCAACCCTGCTGAGGAATGGTTAGAAACCAGCACTGGCAATCTGTGGGGATACATCTCTGGGCAATGGTTGACACCGCCTTTAGCAGCTGGGATCTTACCAGGCATTAGCCGTGCCCGCTTGCTCAAAAGCCTGGGCAATCAGATTGTCCACCATCAACCCTGGTCACTAGATCTCGTCAAACAGTTTGAGTGCTTAGCCTATAGCAACTGCATTGTAGGGATCATGCCAATCCACACAGTTCTGCTTGGGAATATTAAACTAAAATATAAATCTACCCATAAAGGTCTAAGCAACCTTAGGCATATGTTTTACAGTCCTTAAACCTGTGATTACAACTGCTGAATGCGATAGGACATGCAGAATCCTGAAATGCGTTAACATAAGTTAACAACACTCAGCTCAGCATAGGTAAAGTCGCTGAAAATGCTGAAAATTAAAAACTTTAGGAGGCTTACTCCCTGTGAATAAGCGCTGGAGAAACGCAGGACTCTACGTATTGTTAGTAGTTGTCGTCATCGCGTTAGCAACCGCATTCTTTGAACAACCTCGCATCGAAGTTGAATCATGGCGCTATAGCCGCTTTATCAATGAAGTTGAAAATGGCTCCATTGAAAAAGTTTACGTTAGTGCTGATCGTACCCAGGCGCGTTTTCCTGATCCGACTGGCGCCGAGCGTCGGATCGTTGTGAACTTACCCAGCGATCCTGGCTTGGTGGATATTTTGACAGAGAACTCTGTGGATATCGAAGTTCAGCGTCAGGCTGAGGAAAACCGCGTTTTGCAGGTGCTGAGCACGCTACTGATTCCAATTCTTTTGCTGGTAGTGCTCTTCTTTGTACTACGACGAGCCCAAAATGGTCCTGGCAGTCAGGCTATGAATTTTGGTAAGTCTAAAGCCCGTGTACAGATGGAGCCTCAGACCCAAGTCACCTTTGGTGATGTGGCTGGTATCGACCAGGCTAAGTTAGAGCTGACTGAGGTGGTTGATTTCTTAAAGAATGCCGATCGATTCACCGCCGTTGGAGCCAAAATTCCTAAGGGTGTGCTGTTAGTAGGTCCTCCGGGTACTGGTAAAACTCTGCTGGCTAAGGCTGTTGCTGGTGAGGCAGGCGTACCCTTCTTCTCCATCTCCGGTTCTGAATTTGTAGAGATGTTCGTGGGTGTGGGAGCCTCTCGTGTTCGTGACCTGTTTGAGCAGGCTAAAAGTAATGCTCCCTGTATTGTATTTATCGATGAGATTGATGCCGTTGGTCGTCAGCGTGGCGCAGGTCTTGGCGGTGGTAACGATGAACGTGAACAGACTCTTAACCAGCTGCTCACTGAGATGGATGGTTTTGAGGGTAATACTGGCATTATCATCATTGCGGCTACAAACCGTCCTGATGTATTAGATGCAGCTCTATTACGTCCTGGCCGTTTTGATCGTCAGGTGGTGGTTGATCGTCCTGATTACTCCGGTCGTCTGGAGATTCTCAAGGTTCACTCCCGTGGCAAAACGTTTAGTAAGGATGTTGATTTAGAGAAGATTGCGCGACGTACCCCTGGCTTTACTGGTGCTGACCTGTCTAATTTGCTCAATGAAGCAGCTATTTTGGCAGCGCGTCGTAATCTGACTGAAATCTCCATGGACGAAGTTAACGATGCTATTGATCGTGTCCTAGCGGGTCCTGAGAAAAAAGACAGAGTGATGAGCGAGAAGCGCAAGTCGTTGGTGGCTTATCACGAGGCAGGTCATGCCTTAGTAGGTGCTTTAATGCCAGACTATGACCCTGTGCAGAAAATTAGCATCATTCCCCGAGGGCAGGCAGGTGGTCTTACCTGGTTTACCCCCAGTGAGGAGCGTTTGGAATCAGGTCTATATTCCCGCTCCTATCTACACAATCAAATGGCGGTTGCTCTAGGCGGTCGTTTGGCTGAGGAAATTGTCTTTGGAGATGAGGAAGTTACTACGGGTGCTTCTAACGATCTGCAGCAGGTGTCCCGAGTGGCTCGTCAAATGGTGACTCGCTTTGGTATGAGCGAGAAACTGGGGCCAGTAGCCCTAGGTCGTCAGCAGGGAAATCCTTTTCTTGGTCGTGATATTGCGGCTGAAAGAGACTTTTCTGAAGAGACAGCTGCTGTTATTGATGCTGAGGTTCGTAGTCTTGTAGATGTAGCCTACAGCCGTGCTAAGCAGGTTCTGGTTAAAAATCGAAATGTTCTAGATCAATTAGCCAGCATGCTAGTTGATAAAGAAACGGTAGATTCCGATGAGCTGCAGCGATTGTTGATTGATAATAACGTCAGCATGGCCAGCATTGCTTAGATATCAAATCAACGTTTGTTTCCCCAGGCTTAATTTTCATAGGGTTTAAATTCCGAGGCCGCAGGGTATCCTGCGGCTTTTGTTTTGTTTGCGGTTTCGTTACATGGGTTGGTGAATTGTTAGCACTGCTTACAAAAGCGACACAAAAGCAACGATTTGTGTGTCGCAAATTGGTCTAAAAGCCTAAGAGCTTGAAGCAATCATGGCAGACACTTGCACAATGGGCGTAGCGATAGGCTCACTTCAGGTTATGACAGCACTACATTCAGTCTCACATCGTCCCCATGTCCAGCAGCATCCCGTTGAATACCAGCAGCGCTGGCTGCGTACGCTGAAAACCCATCGAGTTATTGCTGTGATTCGGGCTGATACCGTAGAAAGTGGTTTAAACATGGCTCTAGCCGCCGCTGAAGGCGGCATCCACCTTCTAGAAGTAACCTGGAATAGCTACCAACCTGTGGCCTTGTTACAGGCAATCCAAAAGGCTCTCCCCCACTGCACCATTGGCGTCGGTACAATTCTGACTGAAGAGGACTTACGAGTTGCGATCGCAACGGGTGCTCAGTTTTGCTTTAGCCCCCATACATCTTTAGCGTTACTCAATCACGGCCGCACAGTTCACATCCCCACAGTGGCGGGAGCGATGACCCCAACCGAGATATTGACTGCTTGGGAGGCCGGGGCCACCAGTGTGAAAATTTTCCCCATTAAGGCGTTTGGCGGAGCTACCTACCTTCAGTGTTTACAGGGTCCCATGGGGCATATTCCCCTAATTCCATCTGGAGGTGTAACCACCGAAAATGCGGTTGACCTGCTCGCCGCTGGAGCAACAGCAGTGGGTATTTCCAGTGGTTTGTTTGCAGACAACCATGTGCAGCATCAAAACTGGTCCGCTATTCAGCAACAGGCTGTCCAACTTGTCCAGTCTATTGACTCAATGTCCCTAACTACCGAGCTTAAAGGCCTCAACAAACAGGCCGTAAACCATACCCAGCTTAAAGGAGTTGAGCATTTCAGGTAGCACCGTACGCTGGTCTCTGGCACGAGAACGATGGTACAGCCAGCTAATAAATTCGACCATAGCCACTAAAATAGCGGCAATCAAAATATCGATCTCTGCCGTTTGACCAGCGGTTGCTGCAATGGCCGTGGCAAAGAAATTACCAAATAGCAAGCTAATGACAGCTAGGGAAATTCGCCGCCAAGGATTAAAAACCCACTGACTAAAGCGCTGGCCTGCTTGCTCTACTAATGTGCTTAACCGCGTCCGTTGCATGGTCCACAATCATTCCCAACCAAAACTTAATCTTTGCCAGGACCTTCATTACAGGTGGGATGAATACCACCCTGGGCACAAATGTAGTTTAACTGGCGACCATCCAAATTGCGCACGCGGCCAAAGTTTACGCCCCGAAGATGATTAGCGGCACTTAACTGTGCATTTGGAATGATAAAACTATCATCAACGCTATTACCATCAAAAAAGATCGCGCCAGCCAGGTCGGCATCGGTCAGATTTACTCCAGCCAAAATAGTTTGGCTAAGGTCAGTGTCCCGTAAATTGGCCTGGCTCAAATCTGCCCGCTTAAAATTTACGCTACCTAAGTTCGCACTTTGAAAATTGGCGCGCGTTAGATTGGCCTGACTAAAATCTGCCCCAATTAAGTTGGCACCCACCCAGTCTGACTGGGGGAGTATCGCTTTGATCCAACTACTGTGGGCAGCTTCAATTCGATTGAGCCGTGCTTGGGTCAGATTGGCTCCATTAAAAATTGCTTGGGTCAAATCGGCTCCGACTAAGTTGCTGCCCTGCCAATGACTTTGGGATGCATTGATATGTATCAGGTTGGCATTGGTTAACGTTGCCCTCTCCAAATTTCCATAGGTCAAATTTGCATCCCTCAGGTCAGCGTCTCTCAGATTCGCCTTGGTTAGCTGTGCTCCCTGTAGGTTAGCTTTCTCTAAACTGGCAGCAACCAGGGTGATACCACTTAGATCGCTAATGATGTCGTCATAGGAATCAGGTTTGCCATCAGCCCCCACATTAAAGAAACTAGCATCTGCTAGATTTGCCTGACTCAGGTTGGCACCTTGCCAGCTGCTACCTGCCGCCAATAACCCTGGCTGAATCAGACGAAAAGCTCGATCCTGATCGCGATAACGGCTGAGGTTAACTCGATCTAAACGAGCTCCGACCAGTTCATTGCTATGAATAGTCAATAGTTTTGAGATCGCACCCTGGACAATATGACGCTGCTCCAAAAGTACATGGCGGGCGTTAGCGGTTAAGGGCTGTTGTAATTCACTTTCCAACACTCGCGCCAATGCCAATAATGGCGGTAGACTGTCTAATCCATGACTCACTAAAGCCTGTTGAATGGTGGCTAATTTTTCCGGTTGTGAGGTTTGACTCAATAAATCGGTCAAGTAATGTGCTGTACGGGGGTCGTCTACTTGAGCCAGCATCAAAATAGCTGCGCTGTAGTCTCCTCCAGACTGAGTGTTAGTCGAGAGAGTTTTGGCTGTCTGCAAAAAAGCATCTTCCTCTAACTGTCCATTAGCAGACGATAGGGTGATACGACCAATTCCAATACCTACAGCACAGGCTATTGCCATGCCACTGATCAATAGCAACCACGGCTGGCTAGATACTGGACTAGCCAGTAAACGATTGCCTTCACGTTGCCTTGCTTCCACTGTGCGAGGCGCTAAAACCAGCGATGTCAGATTACCCTCCGCTTGTGTCAACCACCAGTCATCATCTGCTGTTTCACCGTAGAGTTGCACAGCAGGCTTGAAATCATGGGAGGCGGTCTCGTTGAATGGCAACGAATAGCGCAAACTGAGAATAGGTAAGGGCTCACCCATTGCTATTACTACCTGGGTGTTAGCTATGCGATCATGCCATGACTGTTTACCAGGCCCCAAGACTGTTATGCCTTCAGCTATGGCTAATAGACCAATCGCAACTGGAGTCCAAGGTCCCAATGAAAGCCCCGTTGCAATAGTGATACCTCCAACTATCCCCAGGGGCATCCCCCAGCGCATCAGCTCACGCCCCAACATCTGATGAGGCCTTAGTTGTCCACCAGCGGTTGAAATTACTCGAATCCTCAACCATCGTTTGGGCCAGGATTGTCCTGTCAAACTTAGCTGCACAAGCTGCCCTCCAGCAATAATAACTGGCATGATTAAGGCAATTGTCCAAAGCGTGTTTGTCAGCCTGGGGACAGTACGGTGTAGCTGATGTGGCGGTATTTGAGCCATCCGAGCCCATCCTTTTTGAGCTTGTTGCACTAGAGGATTCAATGCAACTGGGGAATGTGACTCACTCCATCCAAAGGGGGTATCAGTAGTTTCTTCTACTGTCTGAATGGGCTGAATGGGAGCATTTTCCTGGGTCATTAGTACATACTGTCCCAGCCCCCAAGGCACAGCCGCACCCATAGCTACCAGACCGAGCTCTAAACTCCAGGCTACCAAACGTCTAAAGGCCAATCGCACTGACCGCATTCTTGGCACAAGTACTATTGAGTTCTGCGCATCCATGATCTGCTGAGCCATCGGGCAACCTTGCTGTTTTGAGTGATCCTAGGGGAGGCACCCCAATCTGAACAAGCCAAATCGGTTGATTGTCACTGTCAGGTGAATCTATAAACCCATATAATTCAGGTTTTACAACAAATCCAGTTTGTTTTTTATTGATAAACTGGCACACTCTAAATAGTGTTAGTTATATCCTGACATTAGTATTGAGATATACATCCTAGTGGATGGTATTCAGATTCACGCCTGGTTTTCTCGTAAGGCTACCCTATAAGTCGCTGAGGTGCTATCGATGAAAGATATTGCCACAAAAAACATCGCTTCTTTTTTAATTGCTGCCACCGTGGTTGTTGCGCCTGCTGCTGTTTATGGTCAGTCAGCAACGGAAATTACCGGTACTAGTGGTGGTTCACAAACATCAGCAGAATGCGGTTTTGTGCCTGCTAAGCCGAATTATTCCTTCAGCATCACCGAGCCAGCTTCAGTATCGATCGAAGTCTCTGGTGCAGATGATTACACATTGCTGATGGTTGGTCCTGACAACAGTTCAAGTGAATGCATCCTGGCCCATGATTTTGATGGCGGTGCTATTCAATCTCGGGGATTATATAAACCAGGTACCTATCACCTCTACGTTGGTGACATAGATGGTGCTAGTGCACCCTTTACGATGACTGTTCAGCAGTAGCCTGAGCACTTGTCTCTATTCAGACACACGTAGACACACAAACAGCTCACCCTGATAAGACATAAGGGTGAGCTGTTTATGTTTTTGCAGCAGAACTCATTCAATATGGACAATATGGAACCTGGCAGTCTAACGTTACGCTAATCGGCAGGTGGCAAGACATCTACATCAACAATAGTCACTTCTTCAGCGGTCTCAGACTCAGAGTCTGTATTGACTGCTTCAACATTCACCACATCAACATCAATTGTGCCGTCCGATGCGACTCTGACAAAGGTGCCGTCTTTTGCCTGTAAAGCTACACCACAGCTAGGACATGAAAGTGGTATGGGCTTAAACCCAGTGAGTGGCTGAGCGCAGGATGGACAGGAGCCCTCAATTAAGTTCCGCTTGAGCCAAAACTGGCCGCCTACAATCAGTACGACAGGTAATAGAAACAAAAGACTAACTAAAACCAGTAGAGACTTTAGCAGCCACCCAATGCCAACGGTGGTTAACAGCCCCAAGCCGATAAATAGACTTAGCCAGCACCCTATGCCAGAAAAATTGAGCTGTAATTGTCTAAACCCGTTGGGCGGCATGCTATCACTTCCTATGACCAGTAGATCTATATTTTAATAGGCATGGCTTCATGCATGGCTTCATGTCAAAAGCTTCCTTTTTGACTGCTTATGCTCATTAGGGTTAGCCATTAGAGAGTCTTCTAAAAGTTGCTTAAGTCGCTGAACCAAAGCGGCCTTACTAAATTTAGCAAGGGTTTGTTCCCGCAACCAGGAGCCATCGCAACGGCGATCGTTTCCTTTTAGGGCTTCGATACACGCAGCTGCCACAGCCTTGGGGTCCCGATGGGGGACACGCCAACCCAAACGCCCATCCTGTAGTGGATCAGCTGAGCCATCATCATCACCGGAAATTACGGGAATACCACAGGCCATAGCCTCCAGGTAAACAATGCCAAATCCTTCCTGAGAAGGCATCACATAAACGTCTGCTAGACGATAGTGCTCCACAAGTGATTCGTTGGGAACAAAACCTGCAAACACCACACGATTAGCTACACCCAAATCTTTAGCCAACTGAGCCAACCGAGGCTGATCGTCGCCACGGCCAATGACCAGATACTTAACGTTAGGACAAGTACGTGCAATCGCAGGCAGAGCCCGTATGGTTACATCTACACCCTTATATGGGTCGCCGCGCCACAGTCGGGCTACGGTCATCAATACTATGGACTCTGAAAGCCCATAGTGCTCCTGTAGTTCAGCATTTGCGATCGCAGGAGTAAATCCTTGACCATCAACCGTACAAGGTAAAATTTCAACACATTGACTATCTAACTGATTTGTCTCACAGGCTAAGGTCCTGCTATACCGGCTAATTGTCCAAACGTCATCAGCTGCTTGCAGAGCATTTCTCTCAGAAGGTTTAAGCGGGAACCACACCTCTTTACCATAGGTGAGTACTGTATAAGGCATTCTCGTCAATCTTGCTAGTTGATGAATCATAACGGCCAAGTTAATATGGCCACAAAAAAGACGAAGAGGACGTTTCAGCAGTAGATGAAGTCCCAAAGATAACGTCAGCCAAATCCTATCCAACATAGGATTTCCTGACTTAAAACAGTGAAAGGTGAAGCGCGATAAGAATTCAGTTGGAATATCCTCCAAACTGTCGCGCAGCAAAAAAATATCTGCCGTTTCAACACCGTTTAGAGCTGAATATGCTGTTAATACGTCTTTGATATAGGACTGAATGCCGCCTTCACAACCAAATACTTCAATAAAAACAAATGTATTGCTTACCAATTGATTACGAGCTGTTTGCATTTGCAAAGCTCCAGTTTTGTATACCGATTATGTAGGGTAGCTAGGATGCTCATCACCAGAGCATGGGTTAGCCATGTTGAGAGGTTTCCTGGCCATTTAGAATTAGCAGTCAAGGGGTATGCCTAGGATACTGTTGAACATTTAACAATCCTTAGACAGTTACGTCCCAAATCGTTGCGTTCATAATCGACATTATCAGCTAACCGACGTATCAGAAACCACCCATAACCCCCTTCTCTGAGGGTTCCAGGCTGTGGTTCAATTAGCTCGTTAGGATCAAAAGGCTTGCCCATATCCCAGACTTGCACTTCCAATCGTTCCTGCCAGAGAAGCAAATCTATCTCAATTGGAGTATCCTTTGGCAGATGAGCATGAGCATGTCTAACAGCGTTAGTGAACCCTTCTGCTAAGGCTAAATTAACTTGATCAAATACAGCCTCAAGCCATGGCAGCTGGGATGCTGAACAAAAACTATCAAACCACTGCTGTACTTGAGTTAAGTCTTCTAATTTGCTTTGAACTATCAACTGCTCTTGCTTTAACATGTCCGACTAACCGGCACGTTCGCACCAATAGTTTGCCCAAAATTAACTGAAAAATCGATAGATAGGTCTTAAAAAGTAGATGTCTTAGCTGTATCTTGACACATTAAAAAGCCTCTTGAAGATTCGCACATATAAAGCGAATATTCAAGAGACTAGCATTAATAACAAGACCAAGTTTAAACGCCTAGAAAAGGCCAAGAGTCAAGGACTTATCAATTGGCATAACTGACCCTATACCTAGCCAAAGAGTCGTCAAAGTGCCAAACATAAACACAGCCATTGCAACCGGACGACGGAAAGGATTCTGAAACTTGTTTACACTTTCAATAAATGGAACAAGCATCAAGCCGAGCGGAATAGCTGTTTGCAATACGATGCCCAAAAGCTTATTAGGCACAATTCGCAAAATCTGGAATGCAGGGTAGAGATACCACTCAGGCAAAATCTCTAGGGGAGTTGCAAACGGATTAGCAGGCTCACCGAGAAGAGCCGGATCTAAAACTGCTAAAGACACGCAGCACGCAATGCTACCCAGAATTACCACCGGAAAGATGTAAAGCAAATCGTTGGGCCATGCAGGCTCACCATAATAATTGTGACCCATGCCTTGCTTCAGCTTCTCTCTAAGTTGAGGATCGCTGAGGTCAGGCTTCTTAATCGTTGCCATATCTCAAATCGTCTCCTAATTTACCTCTGAACACAATGTATGACTTGCTAAGAACAGCTTAACTCCAAATTAAGTTTGAAGCTACATCTGGCAATCAACCAAAACATTTGACAATCACCTAAGTACCTGAAAACTAGATTAGAACTAGGCTGCTTCCAATCCTTACAAAGGACCAGAAATGCCTTGCTTACGAATCATCAAGAAGTGAGTCAACATAAATACGGCCATCAGCCAAGGCAACACAAAAGTGTGCAGGCTGTAGAAGCGAGTCAGTGTGGCCTGACCAACACTTTCACCACCGCGAATGAACTCAACCATCAAACCACCCACAATAGGGATGGCACTAGGTACACCAGATACAATTTTCACAGCCCAGTAACCAACCTGGTCCCAAGGTAGGGAGTATCCTGTCACACCAAAGGAAACAGTAATGGTTGCCATAATGACGCCAGTGACCCAAGTCAACTCGCGGGGTTTCTTGAAGCCACCAGTGAGGTAAACCCGAAAAACGTGCAGAATCATCATTAGCACCATCATGCTGGCAGACCAGCGATGGATGGAGCGAATAAGCCAACCAAAACTAACATCAGTCATTAAATACTGAACTGAGCTGAACGCTTCTACAACAGTTGGCTTGTAATAGAAGGTCATAGCAAATCCAGTAGCAAACTGGATAACAAAGCAGACTAGAGTGATACCGCCAAGACAATAAAAAATATTGACATGGGGTGGCACATACTTACTGGAGATATCGTCGGCAAGAGCCTGAATCTCAAGACGCTCATTAAACCACTGGTAGGCTTTAGAGTCGGTGACTTGCTTAGTAAACATGAAGCGCGGATATAAAAATAGATCTATGCCGTTACTAAAAAATGTAACACAACCAACCTTGAGAAACCGCCTCTTTTGAAACTTCTATCCCATGCATTAACCCTAGTGTGGTTAGTGCAAACGCTTGAAAGCCAACAGCTCAGTAAAAATTGTCCACAGTCTGAGCATTTTCAAAAGTAGAGAATAGATTACTGAGAGCTGGTTACAAAACTTAACTTTGCATCATTAGAATTAAGGTGCTTATGAATTCCGAACATAAGTAGGGTAGAGGCAAAGTATTCTGAGGAAGCCGCTATGCTGACTGAAAGGGCAGCTGGCATCCTAATGACTTGACTAACAGATTTACTCTTTGGTCAAGAAAAGGTGTTGTTTGAGTTTTGGCAAAGAATGAGAAAAATTGGGCTGCTACGCGTAGTTCTCTTGAAAAGTATCTGTGCGATTGGTATCGCAACGATCCTGATTTTAGGGTTTGGGCATTCCCCGGCGTTGGCTTTTACAGAGCAGCAGAAGCTGGTCATGGAGGTTTGGCGCATCGTTAACCGGGCCTATTTGGATGAAACCTTTAACCATAACAATTGGTGGTTTACCCGTGAAAATGCGCTTAAACGGCCGCTTAATACTTGGGAAGATGCCTATCAAGAAGCACAAGCAATGCTGCAAAAGTTGGATGATCCTTACACTCGCTTTTTGCCTCCTGAGCAATATCAAAGTCTACAGACAAATACATCTGGAGAATTGCTAGGCGTGGGTTTGCAAATCGCCAAGGATGAAGACAATCAACATCTACGAGTGATTGCGCCCATTGTGGGTTCTCCAGCGGAACGAGCCGGACTCTCGCCCAAGGACGAGATAACCGCGATCAATGGGATATCCACCCAGTCATTTTCGTTGGACGAAGCGGCAGCACGGATGCGTGGTCCAGTAGGGACTATTGTTACCCTAGGTATTGAACGTGTGGGGGCTGCTCCTTTTGAGGTCAACCTGACCCGTGAGCGTATCAATCTCAATCCCGTGTTCTCAGAATTGCGCACTGAGGACGGTAATAAAGTTGGCTATATTCGATTGGGTCAGTTTAACGGTAATGCTGTTGAAGATGTTCGCGAGGCGCTAACAAGCTTAGAGCGGCAAGACGCAGCGGGTTATGTTCTGGATCTGCGTAACAATCCGGGCGGATTGTTGCAGGCGGGTATTGAAATTGCCAGACTCTGGTTGGATGAGGGCACCATTGTATATACCGTCAATCGTCAAGGAATATTGGAAAGTTTTGAGGCTGGAACTGCAGCACTTACACAAAAGCCCTTGGTTCTACTAGTGAATGAGGGAACAGCCAGCGCAAGTGAAATATTGGCAGGGGCTCTTCAGGATAATAATCGAGCCCAGCTAGTAGGAGAAACCACATTTGGCAAGGGATTGATTCAGTCGTTGTTTGATTTAAGCCATGGGTCTGGCTTAGCGGTGACGGTTGCTAAGTATGAAACCCCAGATCACCACGATATTAATAAGTTAGGCATTACCCCAGATCAAGTCGTGACGACTGAGCCACTCACTCGTGCTCAGTTTGCAACTGAGCGCGACCCACAATATGAGATGGCCGTTGAGACGTTAATGAAATCACTGATACAACCTATGACATAAGCCGTGCCGCAAAAAACTCGTACGTATCACGATCCGCTCCATGGTGCTATCACTCTAGATAGGGCTGACGCAGTGGAGGCACTACTCATTGAGCTGATCGATACGTCGGCCTTTCAGCGGCTCCGACGAATTCGTCAGCTAGGACCGGCCAATCTCACGTTTCACGGAGCAGAGAGTTCACGATTTACCCATTCCCTGGGGGTAATGGCGATTGCGAGACGAGCATTTGATCGATTGGCTGCCATCTATCCGGAACTAATCAACTATCGTGCAGCCGTATTATGTGCTGCGTTACTACATGATGTTGGCCATGGTCCCTTTAGCCATACTGCTGAGGAGGTATTTGGTGGGCACCATGAGTACTGGACAATGCGGATCCTGGAACACTCTGCCGATGTGCGCCAACGTTTGGATAGGTTTTCGCCAAATCTACGACTGGAGATTCAGCAGATTTACCGCCATGAACATTCAGTGCCTTGTGTATGGCAGTTGGTGTCGAGTCAGTTAGATTGCGATCGCATCGACTATTTAATGCGCGACAGTTACTTTACAGGGGCGTCCTATGGCCAGCTGGATCTCGACCGGATTATTCTAGGCCTAGATTATGATCCAGCCAGCCAGCAATTAATTGTTGCCAAAAAAGGTCTAGGTGCCATTGAACATTATCTGGTTGTGCGTTATTTCATGTACGCCCAGATTTATAACCATCCTAAAAATCTGGTGGCTACCTGGGTGTTAGAAAAAACCATCAGCCGTGCTCGAACGCTTCTAAGCACAGGCGATCTGGAGGCAGATGCCACCATGGCAGCCTGGTTGAGCCATGGGGTGGATGATCTGCCATTAGAGCAATATTTGGCCCAGGATGACTATGTACTGCACTATCATCTGCAGCGGTGGCAGGCTCACAGCGATAGGGTATTAGCAGATCTGTGCCAACGATTTGTCAATCGTCGACTCTTAAAGGCTACAGAGATTAGCCATTACACCTATACCCAACAAACAGAGATTCTATCGGCGGCATGCTGCCGAGCCTATGGCCTGGTAATGGATACTGAAATATATGTGGGGCTGCGCCACATTCGTAATCGGGGTTATACGCTATATCAGCGAGGTATTAAACTCAAAACTCCCGAAGGCTTGGTCGCCATTAGTCAGCTATCGCCCCTGGTGCAAACTCTAATTCAACCGTGTCACCGCACCTGGCTCATACATCCTGCAGAGTTGCCAGTCGCTGAGATTTTGACGAAGTTTCAACCTGTAGGTGTGGCTACAGCAGGGCCTGGCTCTTAGCCAGTGCTTGCCAATCTAGAGAGGCCAGCTTGTTGTAGGCGTCATCAATAAACCGCTTACCTCGAAGAAACCCGATATTCGCCCCTGGACAAACATAACTTAGAGTTTGAGGCGTGAATTCATCCAACAAGCGCTGGATATGGTGAAGCTGACGGGGCCAATGAAAGGTTTTGGCAACGCGTAATGGAGCGGCGCCGCCTTGGCGAGTCGGCAAAATGTGGCGTCCACTGAACAATATGCCGCCCTGGGCTGCACTATAAAAACAGACCGAACCGGGGGAATGTCCGGGGGTCCACAAAAGTCGATGGTCAGGCGTAAGCACTAAATCACGATGGAAGGTTTGAGTCTCTACTCTTGGCAATAAATAGGCTTCTTGTTCTTGGACAATCACATCACACTCAAAACGTGGTTGCCAGTCGCGGACACGACTGCTGCCGCCGCGATGGGTGATGACCAGCCATCGCACCCCGCCCTGCTGGGCAATAAAGTCTAGATTGGTGTCAGTCCACGCAGGGCAGTCGATCAAAATGTTGCTCTTCACCAAAGCACCACTGGCTGCTAAAGATTTGTACGTTAGTAGGTAAGCTGTACTGCCTAAGGTTTCACGGTTGGGCGGAAACGCATAGGTTGTGTCGTTGTCAAATACTGGCTGGGGTAACTTTTTCGTTGTTTGAGGTTTTGCCCCCGAACTACTGCTCAAGTCTGTGTTTGAAATAGACACCAAGATCTCCCAAAAAGCCGCTTATTCTATCCAAATGTCCCCGCCTGGTATGTTAAATCAGGGTCTGATCAGGGGCGGCATTGTGAGTTTATGACATTTGTATTGTTATCAATTTTACTGGGAATCTTGACCTACTGGGTCATTCGCCGTGGCGTTGCCACAATGACTCGATCCCCTGTCTGGTTGCTGTGGTTGATTATTATGACACCGATTTTGGCGCTAACGGTTTGGGTGTTGAGATATGGCAGACATACCTCACCTAGTTTTTTGATATTGGCGCTATTTGTCGTTTGTCCACTGCTTTACATTTGGGTGGTTGTACAAGGACGACGCCCAGCCTCCCAGATATCTTCACTGAGTCGTTCAATACCCGTGCCACCCAGGTTAATGGCTCGGGAGGAGGAAGATCGTTTGCGGGGGTGTTTTCCATGGTCTGTTTACTTTTTACAAACGATTGAGCATCGTCCGCAGATGATGGTCTGTCGCGGACAACTGAAAGCTAAACCGGCAGTTGCCCACAGCACTGTGCAACAAAATGTGCGATCGCAATTTGGCAATCAGTTTTTAGTAGTCTTACAGGAAGAACGGAATGGGCAGCCCATCTTCACCCTGGTGCCAAAGTCCCTCCAACCTAATGCAGCTCAGGGTAATGGCTGGTTACTGTCCCTGGTACTATTTATCTTGACCTTGGGGACCACCACCCTGGCCGGGTTATTTTTGGTCGAAAACTTATCACCATTAGATTTGAGTGCTCAGCCAATAATGGTATTCAAAGGCCTGGGCTACAGTTTGGCAGTCATGGCAATTTTGGCGGCGCGGGAGCTGGCCCACTATGCTATGGCTCGCCGTCATCACATGGCGGTGACCGCTCCATTTTTTATCCCAGTACCCTATTTCCTGGGTACCGTGGGGGCATTTGTACGGCTAAAGTCTCCAGCACCCCACCGTCGCGCTCTATTTGATTTAGGCTTCACGGGGCCTCTGGTCGGGTTTATAGTCACATTACCCATCATGATTTGGGGGTTAGCCCATTCCCAAGTGGTTGATGTGACTGACGAATCGAGCCTGTTTAATTTTCAGTCCCTGGATCCCAAAGGGTCAATCTTACTGGCGCTACTAAGTAAGTTGGCGTTGGGAAATCATTTGCAAGTGGATCAGGCAATTTCATTGCACGCGGTTGCGATCGCAGGCTGTTTAGGCCTGATATTAACGGCCATTAATCTGATGCCCCTGGGCCAGTTAGATGGCGGTCATATTGTCCATGCCATGTATGGCCGTTGGGGGGGAGCCACGATTGGCAATATTGCACGAGTTCTGGTGGCGGCAATGGCTTTTATTCAGTCAGAGTATTTACTATGGGCTCTCTTACTTGTTTTTATGCCTAGTCGAGATGATCCGGCCCTTGATGATATCAGTGAGCTAGATGGTCTACGGGACCTTCTCGGATTAGGTGCCATGGCCCTTCTGGTATTGATTGTGCTACCTATGCCCCAGACCATCAGCGAGATCGTGTTTTAAGGGCGGTTTTGGTGCTCTGAGTTGCACAAACTCCAAATAGTTAATCGTTGAGTTTGTCACAAAGCTGTTTTCAATCAAGAACATTTATTCATAAGTTCATGATGGCGTTCCGTACATCAGCGCGATAAGTCTGTAAACGTAACAGACAGAAACAATCACCCAGACCCCATGTCATTGTCCCCAGTCCCAAGACCGACAGTTAATTTTTTCACATCAGCCCTGCTGCTATTTAGCGGTAGCTTTGGCGGTACTCACCTCACCGCATTAGTCGCTCCATACTCGCAGTTGAGCGGTCTGGTTGGCTTCCTAATGTTTCCTGTTGCTTTTATCGCTGGTATGCAGCTGTGGCCTTGGACTGGTTCCCTGATAGAAAACTGTCGTTCGATATTCACTCGGGCTAAGAAAATCAGAAAAACAACACCAGGACGTTTCCAGCAAGTCATTAGCTCATTTGCATTTGTGCTGACTTCTATCGCTACCTCTCTGCTGGCAGGCATTATCCTCACTCCACCCGCCATGCAAAGTGTGGTGGATCCGGGCTATAGAATTCTGATTCCTGCAGGTGTGATATACGGGGTTGTTTGCTGGTCTCTAATCCAACTCGGATATTTACAACATGCTGATATTTATCCTAAGGATTAGCGATGAGGAGTACAGATTTGACAGGGCGTTGAATAGTTTGCCCCCTTGGGTCTAAGCGTCCATAGTAACTCTGAGCTTCATCATTGGTCTTGGCTAGCCCAGCAGCATAGAGCGACGATGAGCTGCCTCCATCTAAGTTCAGTGCCTTTTGCACATTTAACGTTGTCATAAACTCGGTTAATTCCGCCAGGGTCATCCCTGCTGCTGGAGACGTTTGTGCCACCATCACCCACACTAAAGTGCCATCGGGCGTAATGCCGACAGCACTGCGAGCATTGCGCTGGTGGCCGCCAATTGCATCACGAATCAGCGTCCCATCAGCATAGTCAGTGAACCCTTCTGTTTGAGAGGTTTCTTCTGGTAGCAGCTGCGGTCCTGCTCCCAAAGCGCTATGTAGAACACAACCTTTGGGAAGAGGGGCATTGTGAACGGTAATGTCGTAGCTAATGTCATTGCCGCAGTCATAGCGACGAAACTCAGAGCGATTGAGAATTTGGTTAATGTAAGGAGCCAGGTCTGGATTATCCATTAACCGTCGATTCTCACGAGGGTCGGCAACCAGGGAACCAGCAACCGTTATAAATGAAGTGGTTTGACCATTGTTAGGGTCAAAAAAGCCACCGTTGAGCACAGCTAGGGCTTCTGTATCCGTCGCAAAGTTCTCGACAGTTTTGAGTTCTTCGCTAATGGTTATCTCCACCAGATAATTAGGTGGAATCGTCACTACATGGATGCGGGCCAGAGGCGCATCATCATTGGGCCAATTTTGGATGGTGAATACTGGTTGAGGTGGCTCGGGCGGTATCTGCGGAGCAGTCGAATCGGGCTCTAGAGCACACCGGGTCAGACTCGCTACCAGCCCTGCGCACAGCCAACACATTAGGTTTAACGGCTTACCCAGCTGCATTGCGTACGCGCTCACTGTAATCCTGAGAGCGTAGCTGGCGAAATCCTTGAAATGCTAGCTGCCGCAGATTTAAGGGAAGATAGGACAAAATCTTGCCTAGCTTGGCTTTGGAAGATAGAGGTCCCCTGGCTGCTAACTCTTGAATCAGCTGACGTCCACGCTGGGCCTCACCTTTTTCAATCAGGCGCATTGCCAATACTTGCTTCAGACCGTTGAGTTTAGAGTGACGGATAGTTTCCAGGTCTGGACGCTCAGCAAAGCAATAATTCTCCAGACAAAAAATCTTAGCGGAGAGAAAGTGGATATCTTGTTTCAGGCTGGTTTGACCACCATGGAATCGGTACTCCATCAGACGCTCAGGGATAAAGTAGCCAGTTTTGCCAGCAGCGGCAAGACGCACCAGTAGGTCGAAGTCTTCGCAGCCATCGGCTTCAAACCGCATAAAGTCAACGACATCTAAACAAGCTTTGCGAAAGAGGGTGGACCCCACCTGCAGGCTTTGATGGACAAAGGTTTCTTGGAGTAAATCGTCGATGATGGCCTCTGCCAAACGATCCTTGCCCCATTTGGCGGAGTTGGCGGCGGTGGCGGTTTCGTCGCGCTCGTTGCGGGCATTGATCACCCAGTGGTCGGTACAGACGAAGTCAACCTTGGGCTCAGCCTCCATGACTGCAACGGTGCGTTCTAGAAAGGTGGGGGTAAGGGCGTCATCATCATCGAACTTGATGAAATACTCTCCCTCGGCAGCTTCATAGCCAGATCGCATATTGCGGCTACGTTTAATATTTTGCGGGTGGCGGATGTAGCGAATGCGCGGATCGTCCCACTGGGCAATGATTTCAGCTGTATTATCAGGGGACGCATCGTCGCAGATCAGCAGCTCAAAATCACCATAGGTCTGGTTTAGAACGCTATTGACCGCATAGGGCAAAATTTGAGCCCGATTATAGGTAGGGATACAAATACTAACTTTAGGCACGACCTTAGGAATATGGGTTATCAATACATTCGCTAGTTTACTGACCGTTGGGCCTGCTTAATGTCGGTAAGAATTACATAAAGATCCTGGACGCCCAATATATTGGTTTTGTTTGAACTGTCAGAATTAGTTCAGACCAGTCGCAGACCCATGTTAATTCTCGACGGATTGGTGGCAAAACTACCTGTAGATGTCGCTGTAGATTAAGTTGAGAGCCGATGCCCCAAGCTTCTATGGTTGCCAACGAAATACCTGCCCAGCCTGCACTATTTTGCCCAACGGTTTCGGTGATTGTGCCGATCTACAATGGCGCAGCTGATTTACCCGGTCTGATTGACTGTCTGTTGGGGCAACGCTATCCCAAAGAACGGGTGGAGTATTTGCTAGTGGATAATGGCAGTCGCGATCGCACCCCCGATATCCTCAAAGACGCCGTCACTCAAGCCCAGGCTGCAGGCCTTACCCTCAAGCACCTCAGCGAAACCGAAATCCAGAGTGCCTATGCTGCCCGCAATACTGGCATTCGTACCGCCACTGGTGAGATTTTCGCATTTACCGATGCCGACTGTTATCCCGCCAGTACCTGGTTAGAAAATTTAGTCCAGGGCTTTCAAGACAGTGCCGTTGGGCTCTGCGTTGGCGAAATCACCGCATTACCTGGCAGCACCTGGCTGGAGCGCTACGCCGAGCGCAAAAACATTATGTCCCAGCAGGACACCCTGAACCATCCATTTTGTCCCTACGGTCAAACCGCAA
>JBCCXQ010000013.1:0-52773 GCA_039191365.1 Cyanobacteria bacterium P01_F01_bin.13
GCGGAAAAATTGGGAGGCGTTGCATTCGCTTAATTCTGCAGACCTATGTGATGCCTTTGTAGCAGGGTCGGGAGACTGTTCTCAGGGAATGCTTAAGGGCCAATGGCAAACAAATCAAAAGCTGGGCTTAAAGCTTTCCAATGTTTTGACTCAGAAGCAGTATGACGAGGTATTTTCAACACTGATAGAACTGGGCATTCCGGTGGCTCTATGGTTGCGGTGTGATCAGTTTGCCAATGGGTTGGAATGTGGCTGTGAGCTGGATGGGTTGCTGAACTGTGAACCGCAGAAGCTGCCGGAGCTAGTGCGGGATATGCGCAGTAAGGCGACGTCTTTGCCGCCCGATGCCCACATTGGGCACCATTTGTCCTTTTTGTGGGAAGATCCCACCTTGATACCGCCTAGAAAGATGCTGGGGATGGCTTAGCGCTAAAAAGAAACTATGACCAAAGAAAGCAAACCAAGCGACTGGCGAATTTTTCAAGGAAACCGTAAGCCCCATAAGGATCAGGACTATATTACAAAGCGGCTACCCGATCCGCCCAGTTGGCGACCTTTTGGTAGTGATGCAGCGGCGAAGGAAACGGTGTCGGGGCTGAAAAAGAAACAGCGGGGAGCGACGTTTCAGGCGACGGATGATGAGATTGATATGGTCAATGCGGCGCTGTATTTGCGGCGACCGTTGTTGGTGACGGGGAAACCGGGGACGGGGAAAACGTCGTTGGCCTATGCGGTGGCCCATGAGCTAAATCTGGGAGAGGTGCTGTACTGGCCGATTACGACACGGACGACTCGCAAGGATGGGCTGTATAGTTACGATGCCATTGCTCGGTTGCAAGATGTGCAGCTCGGTCGTGAGCGGGATATTGGTCATTACATTCGGTTAGGGCCATTAGGAACAGCTCTATTACCCACTAATCATTCAAAACGGCCACGGGTGTTGCTAATTGATGAGATTGATAAGAGCGATATTGATTTACCTAACGATTTACTGCATCTGTTTGAAGATGGTGAATTTGAGATTCCTGAAATTACCCGTCTAGCAAGAGATTTAGAACTTCCCAAGGAAATCCTCAATTTACTGGAAAATGGTGAATTAGAGTCTTCTGAGTTGGCAAAAGTAACTGAGAACCTGAAGCAAGCGAAGAAGAAAATCAAAGTTAGAACAGCCTACAGTGAGGTTGATGAAGATCAGTATGTAACTACTCAGGATGGACGGTTTTGCTGTGGGGCGTTTCCGTTTGTGGTGATGACCAGTAATGGGGAGCGAGACTTTCCTCCAGCATTTTTGCGGCGGTGTTTGCGGTTGAATATGGGTGAGCCACAACCGGAGCGGTTGAAGAAGATCGTGGAGGCTCATTTGAAGGCAGATCTGACAGATGAAGGTCGGGTTAAAGAGGCGGAGGCGCTAATTAAACAGTTTTGTGATAAGAGCAGAACGGGGGATTTGGCGACAGACCAGTTGTTGAATGCGATTTACTTTGTGACGCGGGAGCGGGTGCCGGAGCAGGATACGAAAGAGAAGCTGGTGGATACGTTGATGAAGTATCTGTCGAGTACTGAGGACGCATGAGAGCGGATGGAGGTATTGACGGGTTTGCGGCTCTGCTGGGGAAGGCAGGGTTGGAGCTGGGTGCTGAGGAAATGGCGGATGTTCTGTGGTTGGCAGGGCACATTTGTTCAGAGGGAAGGGAACAGGTTGTAAAAGAAGAGGATATCGAAACAAAGCCTGCTGCGCCGACGGTGCGAGAGGAATATCTCGACAGTGAACCTGAGGATGACGAAGATGATGCTCAATTGTCACTGTCGTTACCACAAAAACAGAATGGAACAGAAAGCAGTTCAGCTAAGCCAGATGGTATTCCTATCAAAGCTCCGGCAGCGCCAGCCCTACGCATTCGTTTAGAGTTAGCACGGGCATTGAGGCCCCTACGGCGACGTGTACCTTCACCTGTCAGAGTAGAGTTTGATCAAGCTGCCACCATTGATCGTATTGCAGATCAGGGTATTTGGTCCCCTGTATTGAGTCCAGCTCCAGAGCGATGGCTGAAAGTAGCACTGGTGATTGAGGAAAGTAAGTCTGCGCCATTATGGAAAGAGACTCTAGCAGAGTTTCAAACATTGTTAGAGCGGCAGGGGGCGTTTCGGAGCGTGAGTTCCTGGCGGTTGCGATCGGATGAGAAGGGTAAACTGACTTTGTTGTCTGGTCGGTCTAATCGGCCTCGTAGTGCCCGAGAGTTGTTAGACCCAGCAGGACGAAGATTGATTTTGGTGGTGAGCGACTGCACTTCCGCAGCATGGCAGAAGGGGGCAATTTACCCATGGTTGGAGATCTGGGGAGCGCAGGCTCCGATGACTGTGATACAGCTATTGTCAGAGCGGTTATGGGCACAGACGGGTTTGGCCTATGGAGTACCAATGTGGCTGAGTTCGTTAGAACCTGGGGTACCCAGTGCACGGATGATGGCAACGACGCAGATGCCATTGTGGGATTTGTTTGGAACGGAGCAGGAACAGGTGACGGTGCCTGTGGTGTCTTTGGAGGCAGAGCCGCTGAAGCAGTGGGCAAGAGTAGTTACAGGTGCTGGAGAAATTAGGACGGTAGGGTTTCGGTTTGAAAAGAGAGGACTTGCTCCAAGCGCAGTCGAGGGGGGAGAAGAGCAGCCAGAAATAAGTACAGATGAGCGAGTGCGATTGTTTCGGGCGACTGCTTCGTTGATAGCTCAGAAGTTGGCAAGGTTGATGTCAGCTGCACCTGTGAGTCCGCCGATTGTGAATTTGATTCGGCAAACGATGTTGCCAGAGGCAGAGCCAGTGCATGTGGCTGAAGTTTACATGAGTGGGTTAATGCAATCTCAAGAGAATAATGTAAATTCACCTGAGGTAGTGTGGGATTTTATTCCAGAAGTACGTGATTTATTATTAGATACGATATCTATCCCGGATACGGAAAAAATACTAGATACTGTATCACGCTATATTTCGGAGCGAATTGGTTTGAGCATCCATAGCTTTGAAACACTCTTAGGAATTGATTTTGAAGGATATGAAAATGCACAGAGGCTGTTTTTACCTTTTGCGAGAGTAACTAAGCAGACACTAGAGCGGATAGGTGGTAGCTATGCGGCAATGGCTAACCAAATACAGACAATAGATAAGGTAATATATTCAGCAACAGCCTCAGAGGAATTGAATACTCTTTTTCCTTTGTTAATGACCTATAAGTTTCGAGAAGCACAAGTTACATTCCAAGTTTTACAAGCACCAGATGAAGATGAAATACTAGGCACTTTGCTCACCGATAGATATCGAATTATGAAGATTCTCGGTTCAGGAAGCTTTGGTGATACGTATTTAGCTAAAGATATTCAGAGATCTGGTGAGCCAGATTGTGTTATTAAGCAACTAAGGATTATCAGTGATAATCCAAAAGTCCACCGATTAGCACGGCGTTTATTTGCAGCAGAAGCTGCCACCTTAGAGCGATTGGGTGGATATGATCGAATACCTCGCTTACTGGCATATTTTGAATCTGATTATTCCTTCTATTTAGTGCAGGAGAAGATTGAGGGAAGAACGCTCAAAGAACTGCTTGAACCTCGACAACCCATGTCACAAAAATTTGTTGCTCAGTTATTGTTAGATATGCTGCCACTTTTAGCAACAATTCATAGTCAAGGTGTTATTCATCGAGATATAAAACCATCTAATATTATTCATCGAAATAGCGATAATCGTTACGTACTAATTGATTTTGGGGCTGTGAAACAAATCTCCAATCGTTTGACTGATACCAACGCCCGCATTACCTCAACAGTTGGAATCGGTACCCAAGGCTATATGCCAAGCGAGCAGGCCGCTGGATTACCGAATTTTAGTAGCGATCTTCACGCTCTTGGGGTTACTGCCATAGAAGCTCTCACTGGTTTATCTTCTTGGGATCTCAAACGAGATTCTCACGGAGAATTTATTTGGACCGATAAGGTCCCGGATCTGGACCTTGGTCTTACTACAGTTCTTGAAAAGATGGTGCGATTTGACTTTAATCAGCGTTACTCAAATGCAAGGTTGGCACTAGAACAGCTACAGAAATTAGTAGACTTGGAATTACTATCTGAAGAGGCACCTGAAAAGAAAGTATCTGCACAGAATAGAGATGAATTCGATATAACCCTTATTCCTACAAATGGGATATATGAAGAAGAAGGTTGAACATGACGATTGCTTAAACGATTAAAATTTTTCTGTTAACGCTAAGTAATATCCCAATTATGAACAGCTGTATTTGCCATGATTATATTGAGTACAGGAATCAACAATGATTGTGCGTTGAGGTGTTCTTAAAGATTCTAGGATATGGCTATGGGGCAAGAAAATGATGATGAGCTAGTTGTTCAATATCGAGACCGTCTAGCCCAGTTTTTTACTGAAAATGGCCTAGAGCTGACGACAGAAAAAACAGCTCTAGAAATGGTGTTTATCTCTGTTGGAGAGTTTATGATGGGTTCTCCTGAAAACGAATTAGAACATCGCAAAAACGAAAGTCCTCAACATCAAGTAACCATTGCCCAGCCTTTTTTCATGGGCAAATACTCTGTCACCCAAGCCCAATGGAAAGCCGTGGCCACTACCCTACCCAAAATCAATCAAGATCTTGAACCTGAACCATCCCGCTTCAGCAACGACAACCACCCCGTAGAACGCGTCAGCTGGCACGATGCCATCGAATTCTGCGCCCGCCTCCGACAACACACCGAACGTCCTTATCGCCTACCCACCGAAGCCGAATGGGAATACGCCTGCCGCGCCAACACCAACACCCCATTCCACTTTGGCCCCACCCTCACCACCACCCTCGCCAACTATCGCGGCACCGACTGGACCACCGGCGACAACCACTACTCCGGCACCTACAACAGCGGCCCCCCAGGCACCTTCCAAGAACAAACCACCCCAGTCGGCAGCTTCGACGTCGCCAACGCCTTTGGCTTCTATGACATGCACGGCAACGTCTGGGAATGGTGCCAGGATGTGTGGCATCCAAACTATAACGGAGCCCCCACCGACGGCAGCGCTTGGACCACAGGAGACGACACCTATCGCGTCCTACGCGGCGGCTCCTGGATTAACGGCCCTGCCGATTGTCGGAGTGCCCGCAGGATGAACAGCACCCCAGATGCCCGCGTAAATTATTACGGATTTCGTGTAGTGTGTGGGTAGGAACATTCCTGATGGGTGCCTTCGATAACTGACTGTACAATGAGAGCACATCATCCCTTTGATTATCCAGGCCATGCAAATTACGGTTGAAATTCCTGACGATATGGCTCATACACTAGAGCCCCTTAAGGACAACTTACCTCAGGTTTTAGCCCTTGGCCTGCAACGGTTACAGGCCAATCCTACCAATGGATTTGCCAGTCTAGTAGACGTTTTAGAATTTCTAGCTACATTACCCACACCTCAGCAAATTCTAGACCTACGCTTATCAGAGGCGGCTCAAGCCCAAGTCGATACACTTCTCGAAAAAAGTCAGAATGGTGAACTGAGCCCTGTAGAGCAAATGCTCTGGCAGCAGTATGAATTTATTGAACATCTTGTCCGTATAGCAAAAGCCCAAGCCTTGCTGAAACTGCAAAATGCTGCATGAGCAAAACCTATGTATCAGCTAGTCTGCGCAAGTTAGTTTATGAGCGTGCTCGAAGCTGCTGTGAGTATTGCCTCGTCCCCGAATCATTGACATTGGCTGTGCATCAAATTGACCACGTAATTGCAGAAAAACATGGTGGAAAAACGATTGCACAAAACTTAGCCCTGGCTTGCTCACTGTGCAATATGGCTAAAGGCAGCGATATTGCCTCTATCGATCCAGAAACTGGAGAAACTGAAAGACTTTATAATCCAAGACGAGATCGCTGGTCAGAGCATTTCCGGCTTGACAATGTTACTGGCTCAATAGAACCTCTAACTGCTATCGGTAGAACAACATTATTCCTACTCAAAACTAATCGGACAGAACGCTTGGTTGAACGTCGTCTTCTAATTCAGACCGGCCAGCTCAGAATTCCTTAGATAATTGGCCATAAAACTCTTCTCACCTGTGGCTCAGACCCCCAAAGAACTTTGTCATTCCCAGGTGCATATCCTGAGTTTGGGGGCCGCTAAGCCTAGCGACTTTGATGAGCAGATTAAAACACTGACGCTGACCAAGCGGATACGATGCTATCGCCGGTTTTGGAGCAGTTAGAGAAGAGTGCGATCTTATTTGCCTCTACGACATACACTGCAAGAACGGTGCCAGGATATGTGGCATCCAAACTATGACGGAGCCCCCACCGACGGCAGTGCCTGGATCACAGGCGACGACACCTATCGCGTCCTACGCGGCGGCTCCTGGATTAACGACCCTGCCGATTGTCGGAGTGCCCGCAGGATGAACAGCACCCCAGATACACGGGTAAATTATTACGGATTTCGTGTGGCCTGCGGGTAGGGACAAGACTTTTACAATTGCCCAGAACCCAATCCCCTCCCGAGAGGGGATTGGGTGAACTACGCTTTTTGTTTACCGAGAAAGTTCTCGTTTCAAAAAGCAACTACTTTTGTAACCCGGCCAAAATCTCATCCCCTCCTGGAAGGGGCACCGGGGTGGGTAATCCCCTCCCAGGAGGGGCACCGGGATGGGTGGGCACCCTTAACCCATGAAACATCCCATCATCCCCTACAACCCCAACCTCAAAGAACGCGCCCGTCACCTCAGGCAAAACATGGCCCAGGGCGAAGTTCTCCTTTGGCAACGCCTCAAACGAAAACAAATGATGGGCTATGACTTTGACCGACAGCGCCCCATCGATATGGTTTCGTTAAGCACTATAGCCAAACACTATTGTAGGTGCCCTCATCCGTTCCCCTAAAATATTGGGTGCCCCATCATTGAGCCAGAGTTTTGCGTTTTACCCTTATGCGGTCCCTCCAATCGCATCCTGTTGTCAGATCACCCTGGCTATGGCTGCTGTTGCTAGCGCACGTAGTGTACTGGTTAACAGCGTTTCCCAACCCTGATGAGGCCTACTACTGGCTCTGGGGACAGCATCTAGACTGGTCCTACTATGATCATCCCCCCTTTCACGCCTGGATGCAGGGGATATTTTCCTATCTTGGGCATTCCCATTTTGTGTTGAGACTGCCGACACTGGTTAGTAATGGGCTATTTTTTACAGTCTATTATCAAATTTCACGCTATCTCTATGGGAAACGGGCTAATGAAGCGTGGAGCATCATCGTACTGTGCTGTTGGAGTAGCCCCCTTTATTTTTTGTTTTTGACGTTGGCCTGGCATGATCAGTGGCTGATTGCATTTTCGCTGGTATCAGCCTACGGATTTATCCGGTTTTTGGATGGGGTGTGGCTAACTGGACAGGGCCGTAGTGAATTTCTCTATGGCGGTTCTGTGGCCCTGGGACTGGCGGCACTGTGTAAATACACGGCGGTGTTTGTGGGGTTGACGGTATTGTGGGTAATTATCAGTCAGCCAAAATTACGACGGCTGTTGCGAGATGGACGCCTGTATGGGGCAGTTGCGATCGCGTCTCTCTTTGCCTTACCAATCCTGATCTGGAATATTCAAAACAACTGGCTATCGTTCCAGTACTATCTAACCCGCAGCGTGGATAGTGGCGGCGGCCTCACCCTGCGCCCGGATGCCGTTTTGTTCTTTTGGCTAACAGCAGCGCTGATTTTGTCTCCACCTTTAGTGTGGGCGATGGCTCGGTCATTGAAGATCACATTCCCCCTCCCCTCCCCCACCTATCGTCCTATGGCATTAGGGCTATTTTTGGTATCGACTGGGGCACTTTCCCTGGTGGGCGTCTTTTCCACGGCCCTTTACTACTGGAATATCCTGGCGTACCTGCTGCTGCTGCCCCTAGTGCCCCTATTTTTTCTTAACCTGGAGGAAACGACCGGGCCTCTGCGTCACCGGGGCTGGCTCAATGGGATCCAAATTTTAGGAACAATTGTGGCCTGGCTGCTGGTGGTTAACTACTGTGTATTGCCCATAACAGCCTTGTTTGGCCCGGATGGTGACCCCGATGGGCGGATGTCCTTTGGCTGGAGGCAAGTGGCCGCAGTGGTTAAAGAGTATGCACCAGAGCACGATGTGCTGTTGACCACTGACTATCGCTCCGCCTCCGCCCTGGCCTATAGCCTCAATAACGATACTGTGCTGGCTATCTCTGAACGTATTGACCAATTTGACGTGTGGGCCAACTCACGTTCGTTAGTCGGCCAGTCGGCCCTGGTACTAGCAGACGATTGGCATCCCTTTATCGCAGCAGGGCCACTGCAGCTAGAGACTGGATGGCAACAGGTGACAACGATTCCGGTGCAGCGATTTGGAGTGAAAATTAAAGACTACTATTTGTATTCGGGTGTGGTGTTGAGTATAAAGAACTAACTGCCCTCAATTCCTGCCTGGTGCTCGCATTTAAACCCTTGCTGTCGCCACTGTTCAAGGTCTACAACGGTAAGGGGGATCAATCGATCGCAGGTGGGTTTGTGGACCTGCGCGACCATGGCCCAGAGGAGACTGCGGCTGATGTCCAGAGTGGTTTTTAGGCGGGTTTCCTGATTACCTGGAATGCCAATTTCATCCACGATTAAAGGCTCTACCCAAATACCTTGGGCTCCAAATAGAATTCGAGCCAGGGTTACAGCCCGGCGAGTGTGACTGCCAGAGGTCACCAGGGTGACATGGTGGACACCCCAACCTTCGAGGATGGGGACAGAGTAAACAAAATTGCCAAATGTGGACTCGGCACAATGCTCTAACCACACCTGATCTAACGCCGCCCCGGCCTGCTCAAATAGCAGCCGAATACAGGGATCGGTGGACCCTGCTGAGATCAAAATGGGCTGGGATGTAGAAAAAGTGCTGGCCAACTGAGCCATATGCATTTCTCGGCGAATACTTCCCCCCAGCACGACATAAGCATCTGTAGGGCCTTTACTAAACCGCCATAGATTACCGAAATTTACCAAGGTAGCAATGACCACTGCCAGGAATAGCCCCAAACTGGCATACCTTAAATATCGTGGCAATGACTTGAAGATGGGCATTTTATGACGTTTGCTAGGGCTTCCGTAAATATACGCCTGTAATTACGAATACGACGGAATATTCTACAGATGGACTAGAAAGCCTTCAAGGTCGTAGTATTTACATATTTGGTACTCATTTAAACCTTTTCCAAAGATTATTAAATGGCGTTACCAACTGCACCCGTAACAAAAATAAGATTTGGATAAAGATCCCATAATTTCACGCAATTACTCAATTTTGTGCGCTAGATTGAAGTCCAGTATTTATGCTGAAATTTCTAGCATGTAAGGGTCTAATTCTAAACGGTTTGTTAATTTACATGGGTATTTCAAATTTGTACTTATACAGCTTTGAAGCTCTGTAATTGTTATTACTTACAATTTTGTTTTGGGTCAATCTACTTCCTAGCTGCTTAGAGCCCTACTTTGCTTCCAAGCATTCCGTTAACCCCTGCCGCAACCGTTTCAATGAAAACTACTTTAGAGTTACTTCGGTCGACTGGCGCGATCGCAACGGTTATTCTAGCACCCGCACTTCTTACCTCATCTCCAGCTGAGGCAGCATTTACGGATGGACCCAAGGCGATCCTGGATGAAGCTTGGCAGATTGTTTACCGCGAATATGTAGACGAGTCCTTTAATCGCACTGACTGGGTTGAAGTTCGCCAAAATCTTTTAGGTCAAAATTACACGTCACGTCAGGCTGCCTATACTGAGCTACGTAGAGCCCTGCGCCGTCTCAATGATCCCTATACGCGCTTCCTGAGTCCTGACCAATACGCTGAGCTAACTGATCAAACATCGGGAGAAGTTTCTGGCATCGGTTTGCGAGTAAGACGGGAGCGAGCTACTGGTGAGGTTTTGGTGAGCGATGTGATCGATGGTTCCCCTGCAGATGTTGCCGGTATTCTCGCCGGTGATCGCATTGTGTTGATCAATGGTCGCTCCACCGATTTTTTGAGTGCAGAACGCGCATCTCAACTGTTGCGTGGCAATACCGATACCCAAGTTACCCTTACCATTGAACGCAATGGTGAACCTGAGACGATTGTTTTATCTCGCGCTCGGCTGGAGGTCCAGACAGTCAAGGCCAAGCTTGAAACCCAGAATGGGATCAATGTAGGCTACATTCGCCTGGATGAGTTTAGTGCCCATGCGGCCGAACAGATGCAAGCGGCCATTGCCGATTTGAGCGCTCAAGGGGCGGAAGCGTTTGTGCTTGATCTGCGGGATAATCCTGGGGGGTTGCTGCAGGCCAGCATCGATATTTGTCGGATGTGGCTGCGACGGGGACCCATTGTTCGCACGGTTGATCGCAGCGGTGACACTGAGCAGATTTCAGCGAATCGGACCCATTTAACCGAACTACCCATGGCCATTTTGGTCAATGGTGAATCAGCTAGCTCCAGTGAAATTGTGACGGGGGCATTGGGAGATAATGACCGCGCTATCGTGGTGGGCAGTCCCACCTTTGGCAAAGCCCTGGTGCAATCTCTCCACGGTCTCTCTGATGGGTCTGGAATCGCGGTTACCGTAGCCCACTATTACACACCCAATGGCACTGATATTAGTAGTAGAGGGATTACGCCTGATATTCAGGTGGACCTTTCCTCGGATGAGCGTAGTGCCTTAAGGAACGATCCCGGGCTGATGGGAACATCCGAAGACCCACAATTTACCGAAGCAGTGTCAGCCTTGGCGACAGAGGTAACCGCTGTTAGACGACGCCAGAGACTGTCTACGGTCAGTTCTCCAGTCGCGCCTACGCCTCAGTTGGGGAGACGTACTCCACGTCAATAAACCTGAAAAGCCCTAGTCGTTGATACTGTGTCGAGAAAAGCTATAGATTCGCTGAGTGCTAAGCGTCTCAGCGATTACAGCCGGTGACTGCCAGCTAAAAATTTGACGGTCCAGACCGACCTGCAAAGTAGTAAATGGATCGCTGCCGTTGGCAATCAGTAGATCTAGTTCTTCTAAATCAGACCACTTACTCAACTGCTCTAGCAGTGTAGCGATCGCACGTCGGTACTGATTTTCAGACTGCTGATACCAATCATTAACCACAGGCTCAGCCAAACCCAGATTGACAATCAGCGCCTGGGGGCTAAACAACGACACGGCAATAGACCGAGCCTCTTCCTGGAGCAACAAACCTGCATCGTGGGCCAGTTGGCGCAGACAGTTGACCTTCTCATAGCGCTGGGCAGAGGGCAGAGGCTCTGCCCAGAGTAATGCCAGGGTACCTAAATAGGACCGCAGGAGAAGGTGTCCCAGCTTTTGGGCTTTGGTGGATAGGTAGTCTGAATTATAGGTATTGGCTTCGATCAGTAAAGGCATACGGTCTACCATTTCCAGACCATACCCCTTGAGACCGGCAATCTTGCGTGGATTGTTGGTAATCAGTTTGAACTGATGCACCCCTAGATCATTCAAGATTTGTGCCCCAATGCCATAGTTACGCTGGTCTGCAGGCAGACCCAACTTTTCATTGGCTTCAACGGTATCAAAGCCCATATCCTGTAGCGAGTAAGCCTTCAGTTTATTTACTAGACCAATGCCGCGTCCTTCCTGGCGCAGGTATACAATCACCCCTGCCTCAGCATTCTCAATCATTTTTAACGCCGTTTGCAGCTGCAAACGACAGTCACATCGAAGCGATCCCAGGGCGTCACCGGTCAAGCATTCCGAATGGACTCTAACCATGACGGGCCTCGTTTCAAAGGTGGCTGGATCTCCCTTGACAATGGCCACGTGCTCGGCATTGTCCAACAGGTTGCGGTAGGCATAAATTTGAAATTTGCCAAACTGTGTTGGTAAAGCCGCCACAGCCTCTCGCTTGACCAACCGCTCGTGACGGAGGCGATAGCTGATTAAATCGGCAATGCTGATCAGCTTTAAGTTATGGATTTGAGCATAGTCAATCAATTCTGGCAGCCGGGCCATGGAGCCATCAGGGTTTTGAATCTCACAAATGACACTGGCCGGATAAAGTCTTGCCAGCTTGGATAGGTCCACTCCCGCTTCCGTATGACCAGCACGTTTAAGTACTCCTCCATTCTTTGCTCGTAGGGGAAAAATATGCCCTGGTCGTCGCAGATCTTGTGGTTTGGCCTCTGGATTGATGGCAACTTGAATAGTGCGCGCGCGATCCTCCGCCGAAATCCCTGTGGTCACACCCCAGCTCAGGCTGGCATCAATGCTAACGGTAAATGCGGTTTGTTCGTTTTCGTCCTCAAAACCGTTACCACTGACCATCAAGGGTAAATCCAGTTCATCCAGACGCTCCCCCGTCATTGCCAAACAAATCAACCCTCGGGCTTCAACCGCCATAAAGTTGATCATGTCAGGAGTGGCAAACTGAGCCGCACACACCACATCCCCTTCATTTTCACGATTCTCATCATCCACAACAACAATTGCTTTGCCCGCAGCTAAATCTGCCAGTGCCGCGTCGACACTATCAAATTTGAACGCTGTTAGCTTTTGTTCTACGGTTGCATCCGGGTCGGATGGTAAAGAGGATGGATTAATGTTGGCAACCACGGATCCCTGCCCACTGACTGTCATTGACTGCCAATAGATTGTAGTGTGTTATTCCCCAGATTGTAGAGGGTTAGGATAATTCTCTGGGTATCTCACTTAAGTTCGAGTTGGGACCCAACTCCCTGCCTTGGACCCCGATATTACCAATTGGAAGAACTGCGTTGACAACTATGGCTGAGAGGTTTGTAGCGGATCAATTAGCACAATGGGATGTCGAGCGGGATCTTCTTGGCCACTTTGTTCGCGCATAATGCGGCCAGACTGCTCCGGATCAAAGTTGTGGCTAAAGTCCTGCCAAACTCCATCCCGCTCCTTCTCTAAAGAGAGAATAGAGTTATTGAGCTGATTGAGTTCTGATTTTTGACGCTGATAGTAAGGCAACAATTTAGTAATGGTAGATGTGGCGACTACCGCCAGCAATATATTGACAGTGAGTTTTACCGTAGACTCCAAAAGTAACGATTGGCGGGCTTTGCCTCTAGCAACCAACGGCGTTGTTTTTCGAGTCATTAATTCAATCCATGGCACATCCTTGAGCTGACATGCAGCTTGCCCACATTATGGGGCCTATTGTCCCATTTGCGTCACAAATTCATCGTTTTGCCAAAAATTTCATACGGCGGGCCTTAGATGCTTTTCCGCTATGCTGTGAACTAAGGGCATAAAGTCTACATTAAACACAAAAAATTAAACATAAAAATAGAGTAAGGGAATGAACAGATCTCATCATTCGAGTTCTTTCCATTCCCTTACTCTAAATAATTAGGTGTGGACGCTCTGTTAGTAGTAAGGAAGGGTTAACTAACTAGCATCTCTGCGCGAACTACTTATAGAGTTCGACCCCAAGACGAAGGGCCAAAACACCGGGAATTAAAGCTATTAGCAGGGCAACAACGATTTGAGTGTCAGATAGAGCCATGGTATGTCAATTTCCTTGCTAAATGTAACTACTATACTCTTAAGAGAATTGTTGACTAAAACTGACTCGATCAGGTGCTTTGAAAGCAATCTGTTACAGACTTTAACAACAGGGGTATGGGGTGACGACAAGCCGATTACCCTTGCCCCCATAGAGTGAAGCTGAGAAGTCGCGATAAGCATTGATTAACTTATGTTAACGCCGAGTTTAGCCAGTCCCATCATCCAGACGGATATTACGATAAACTTGTTATTAAGAAATATTGCAAACTTGTCATGTTTCTTGGCTTTGATGGCTTTCAAAGTATCTAACTGGAAACTATGAAACCGAACTAGAATGTAACTTCAGTCACACCTAATCCATTAATTAATGGGTTATCACTGTTAGGCACATGCGATAATGTAAGTTTTTAACAACTGTCATCAGCAGTTATGGGTCAATGAATACCGCTTCCTCTGATACTGTCAGTAATGCAGTTGTCCTAAATAGCCAGCAATCACCGGGTGCTCCATCCCGATCGGTTTTGGATCTCAAGCTGACGCGAATTCAACGAGACGTGTTGCGGATGGGGGCCTTAGTCGAAAGCTCTTGCTTACTGGCAAGGGAGGCACTGTGCGATCGCGACATTGATGCCGCCAAAAGTCTAAAGACTCACGATAAGCAGGTTGATAAGCTATACCGACAGATTGAAGTGGACTGTATTAATCTGATCAGCTTAGAAGCACCGGTTACTCGAGATCTGCGCCTGGTCAGCGCGTTAATGCAGATGATTCGTGATCTAGAGCGCATTGGTGACTATGCCAAAGATATTGGTGAAGTCTCACTAAAGTTGTTTCCCTATCCGGTTCATGACGCCATGGGCGATGTCCAGGTGATGCTTGACCGATGTCGATCTATGGTGGCCATGAGTCTGCTTGCTCTTTCTGAGCTAGATATGGAAGCCGGTCTCGAAATTAAGGAAAAGGATGATGTTGTAGATGACGATTACGACCGTCTCTATGACATTTTTGTCCAAGCACCTATCTCTAGAAATATTGAGCAGACAGTGCTGCTGGTGCTGGTTGTTCGCTACCTGGAACGGATTGCCGACCACGCTACAAATATTGGCCGACGGGTGGTTTTTGTAGTGACCGGAGAACGGTTGTAGGTCGCCTAAAAATAAATTATTTGAAAGCTATTTGACATATTGGTCACTTTGAGGAACACTTATACCGTCCATATGCCAATTTTTTTGAGCGTGCTCTACTAGGGACATTTTAGATAACACGTCATACTGTGCGGCGGTAGTTTGGGGTGATTTTGCAGGGATGTGTCTTGGGGGATGCCCCCGTACCTTGTAAAATTGCCAGTTGCTAAGCAGTGTGGTGGTTATAACTATCGGCCCATAGAGTAACGTGGATTATTGGTATTTGGTTTTGCTAAGAATGCAGCTCTTTTAGGTTTCTTAGGAAATGGCGCGTTCTATGCCCAGTCTCTGGTCAAGAAACCAGCGGCAATATTTCACTAACGCGTAGGATTCATCGCTACATGAATTTTTCAATTGCTTCCCTGCTGGCTAATTTTTCAAACGATAAGCTCGTTACGACTAAGACACTGGAAAAAAAGCTTAATTGCTCTGACGATGACCAGGTCAAAGATTTAGGTATTGCATTAGATGCCTTAGAACGCATTGGTGTATTGGAAAAAGAGCGGGGTAAGTACCGTCGCATCTATGAAGATGATGTGATTGAAGGTAAGCTACGCTGCTCTAGCAAAGGATTTTGTTTTGCGATCCAAGACGAGGAAGAAGCTGACGATATCTATGTAAGAGAGTCCCACCTCAATCATGCTTGGAATGGTGATCGGGTATTAGTGAAAGTGACCAAAGAGGGCAACCGACGTCGCAGTCCAGAGGGGGAGGTTCAGCTTATTTTGGAACGGGCAAATTCTTCAGTATTGGCCCGGATTAAAGAATCTGAGAATGCCAAAAGTCTGCAGGCGATTCCCCTTGACGATCGTCTGTTGTTCCAACTTGACTTAAAAAATCAGGACGAGGATGAACTTACTCAAGCAGATTTACAGGCAGCGATTGACTATTTAGTTCATGTAGAAATTCTGCGCTATCCCATTGGTCAGCATTTGCCCCAGGGTAGAGTGGCCCAGATTTTAGGCAGTGATGCTGAAGCTGCTGCTGATATTGATATCGTCTACTGTAAACACGATTTGCCTCGGGCCTTCCCCGAAGAGGTGATGATGGCCGCTAAAGCTCTGCCCAATCGAGTGCGCAAAGCCGACATCAAAAAACGTATCGATTTACGAGATCAGCCCACCATTAGTATCGATGCCGAAGATGCCCAGGTAATTGATGACACCCTCACCTTGGAGCAATTGGATGATGGCAATTGGCTCCTGGGGATTCACGTGGCGGATGTTTCATACTACGTACCATCCAATAGCCCCATCGATCAAGAAGCGTATCGACGAGGGACATCGGTCTATCTGGCGGATTCACCTGTGCCGCTACTACCGCCCCCCCTATCGACATCCCTGTGTGCATTATTGGCGGACAAAGAGCGGCTAACGATCTCTGTGATGGTAATTCTCTCTTCGGAGGGTGAGGTGCTGGCCTATGAGATTCAGCCATCAGTAATCTGCAATGATAGTCAGCTCAACTATCAACAGGCCCAGGCTGTGTTAGCTAGGGATGATAAAGCCGCACTGGAAGCACTGTCGTTTAAGAAGCGAGATTTGACCAAGTTCAAAGATAGTTTTGAACTGGTTGACCAATTGCTTGAAGTGAGTGAGCTACTCCAGCAGCAGCGCAACCAACGGGGCTCGTTTGATCTGAATCTGCCAGACCATGTGTTTCCAGAAGAAGCTGGAGAGGAGCTGTCCCATTATCTCTCTCCTAAGTTTCAGCATGACGACGAAGGGGGTTTAGGGGTCATGGTGGTTTCAGACCATCTCCCAGCGCGACGTATTGTTACTGAGTGTATGTTGTTGGCCAACCAGCTAGTGGCCAAACATCTCAAAGAGTTGGGAGTACCAACTATCTATCGTCTCCATGGCACGCCGGATCCCGGTGATGTGCAGGAGCTGATCAAACTAGCCAACAATATGGGGCTAAATCTACAGTTGGAGAGTGAAGAAGTTGTTTTGCCTAAGGACTATCTTGGGTTTGTGCAGCAGTTTAGCCAGTCTAAGGCTGAGAAAGTACTTACTTATTTGTTATTGTCTACATTAAAACCAGCTTCTTATAGTGGACATCCTGATGGTCATTTTGGTCTGGCCTTAGAAGATGGCTATACCCACTTCGCCTCACCTGTACGACGCTATCCTGACCTGTTGGTGCACCGGGTGCTGCACGCTGTATTTGATGAGGGTCGCGATCGCAAAACCACCCGTTCTAAAGATCGTGTAGACCTACGCAGCAGCAGTAGCCATGGCAGTGTTAACTGGAGTGTGCTGCCCCCAGATATCCATAGTGAGTTTGAAGAAAGCTTTAGCCATATGACCACTCACTTAACTGAGCGGGAGCGGTTGGCCCAAGAAGCCGAGTCTGATTTAGAGGGTCTTAAGAAGGCTGCCTTTATGCAGGCCCATACCGGTGAAGTGTTCCATGGCTTAATTACGGGCGTACAGTCCTATGGATTCTTTGTGGAGTTGGAAGAGCTGTTGGTAGAAGGTCTCGTCCACGTTAGCTCCCTCAAAGATGACTGGTACGAGTATCGGTCTCGACAACAAAAGTTAATGGGGCGCAAGAATCGACAACAGTATCGCCTGGGAGATCGTGTCGAAGTGCAGGTAAAGAGTGTGGACTACTATCGTCAGCAGATTGATCTGGTGGCGGTTGGTGGCGGTAGCGAGGCCCTCGATGACGACGAGGATGACATGATGATCACCAACGACAATTCCTTAAACGGGGATGACGATTTAAACGGGGACGACGACCTCTTTGATGACGGAGAAGAGTAGATTGGCTGGATTGCAAACAACGTCTGCTAATCGTCCTCTTGTACTAGGAATTACTGGAGCTTCAGGGCTAATCTATGCCGTACGCGCCCTCAAACACTTGTTGACGGCAGGCTATCAGGTGGATTTGGTGGCCTCAAAAGCGGTGTATATGGTCTGGCAAGCTGAAGAGCAGGTGCGACTCCCCGGCGAGCTTAATCAGCAAGCCTTATTTTGGCGAGAACAGGCTAAGGTATCCAGTGAAGGCATTCTACGCTGTCACACCTGGAGTAATGTAGGGGCTACCATTGCTAGTGGCTCATTTAAAACCCTCGGCATGGTGATTATGCCCTGCAGTATGAGTACGGTGGGAAAGCTGGCCGCAGGCTTGAGTTCTGACCTGCTAGAGCGGGCTGCTGATGTACAACTAAAAGAAGGTCGCTCCCTGGTGCTGGTCCCCCGCGAAACTCCGTTGAGCTTAATTCATTTACGTAATCTGACCACCCTGGCCGAGGCGGGCGCTAAAATTGTCCCAGCGATTCCGGCTTGGTATCATCGGCCCCAAACGATTGATGATCTGGTAGATTTTGTAGTTGCCCGAGCCTTGGACCAGTTGGATATTGACTGTGTGCCATTAAAGCGATGGCAAGGAAATAGAGAGTCGTAGGGTGGGCCATGCCCACCCGGTAATGGGGAAAGAGTGATGGTTCAGCTCATTACATTTTTATTGGTAGTTGCCGCGCTGGTAATTCTGGTGCTGCAAAATCTTACTCCTGTGTTAAGTCTGGTAGTGCTGGGGCAGCCGACGGTGACACTGCCGCTGTCACTGTGGTTGTTGGTTGCGATCGCAACCGGTGCTCTATGCACAATGATTATTTATCAGCTAGTACCAAAGAAACGTACCTACCGCCCCATGGGTAAACGGCTCAGCGATCCGATACCCGGCCCCGAACCCACCAATCGATTTGTCGATTCACCTAACGAAAGTCCATCAGATCGGGTTCAATCACCCGCTAACGATAAAACAACAGGCCCAAATCCCTACGATAGTGACTGGGAAAATTTTAGGGCTCCTGAACAATGGGACGATTGGGGACAGCAACGGAGCCATGGAGTCAGAGATATGCCCAGACCGTCTGCCAGAGATTCTATAGGAGAGACGGTTCGGGATATTGAGTCTGGCTGGGGAGAGGATGACTATGCTGAGTCGGGACGATACGCTCCCAGACAGGATGCTGGACCAGACATCGGCTGGGATGTTGGCGAAACACCGCGGCCCCGCACCTATGAGGAAGGCTGGCTCTATGGCAATGATGCTCAACAAGAGCCTCCTTTACCAACTGATGAACCTGAAGAACCCAAACCAGAAGAGGGAGAGGATGTGTACGATGCCAACTATCGGGTGATCATTCCTCCTTACGATGAGACCAAAGATAGCTGAGGCCTTGGTACCTAAAAGGAGATGCCCTACAAAGTTGGAAATGAACATTCGACGGTGATTTTAAGGTTACATTCGGCGCTGCCTTTGGTAACGTAGGGAACTCCGGCTTCTCCGGCAACTGTGATGCCAAATTCCAGGGTAACTTTGTCCACATTGGCGGTGGCCATATTTTTGAAAGCGTTGAGGGTGTGGGCGGTGTAGGTACGAATGGTGCCTTGCATAGTCTGAAAGTTTCTAATGGCTTGTTCTCCAGGACCTTTTGCGGTGCGGGTAGGGCCTTCAGAGGGCGGCGGAGCGGTAACAGATTCGTCGGCTTCGATATAGATGATGGTGCCGTCTTCGAGTTGGATGGGAGCGAGTTGGGCCATGGTTGAAATTCTGAAAATTACCAGTGTGGGTACTACAGCATAAGCAGGACACATACTATGCTGTCACTAAATCTAATTATTAGCTGCCCACTATGAGCCGCGATGCCCTGATCGTCGGAATCAATAGCTATCAGTATTTGCAAACCCTAAAAGCGCCCGCCACCGATGCGGAAGCTATTGCCCAGCGATTGGCGCAAGATGGGGAATTTAAGGTTTGGCGGGTGCCAGAGAAGATTGACCCGACGAATGGGAACAGGCCTGTAGTATCAGCGACGCAGGTAGTATCTCAGCTACAGCTGGAGAAATCTTTGAAGCAGCTTTTCCGTCCGGGGAGTTCCCAGGCACCGGAAACAGCATTATTTTATTTTTCGGGTCACGGCATTCCGGATGAAGATGGGTTTGACCAGGGGTATCTGGCGGCGAGTGATACGAACCCAAGGAATTTGCGTTCGGGTCTATCGCTGCGGTGGCTGCAGTGGTTGTTGTCTGAAAGTCAGGTTAAGCAGCAGATTATCTGGCTAGATTGTTGTCATAGTGGGTCTCTAATTGTCAATGTGGGAGCGGCAAATCCGGGAAATAGTGCGAGTCGAGATCGGTGCTTTATTGCGTCATCTCGGGAGTTTGAAAGCTCTTGGGAAGATTTAAATAGCGAATACAGCGTACTAACGAAAGCGCTGCTAGAGGGGCTGGAACCGTCCCGGTTGCCGGGACGGTGGATTGATACTTTTGCCCTGGTGGACTATGTGAACCAGGCTCTAAAGGGGGAGTTGCAAACGCCAGTTTGTACCAACTTTGGTGAGGCGATTAATTTGACCCGTACATGGCAAGAGGTTAGCGAGTCAGCGAAGGATGGATTGGTTGATAGTGGTATCTGTCCCTATAAGGGATTGGAATTCTTTGACTGCAATGGTGAGGACCCGAAATACTTTTTTGGTCGGGAAAAGTTGATCGGGCAGCTATTGGATCAGGTGAGGACATCCAACTTTATGGCATTAGTAGGGGCTTCGGGTAATGGTAAATCATCGGTTTTGCGGGCGGGGCTAATCCATCAGCTGCAGATGGGGCGACGGATTGCAAATAGTGACCAGTGGCAGATTTTGATTACCCGGCCGGATGTACATCCAATAGAGAACCTGGCTGCGGCTTTTGTGCCGGAGGGCAGATCACAGGTAGAGCGGGCCAAATCATTGGATTCGGCTGCCGAACTTTTGAAGAGAGGGTCTATAGGGTTACATAGACTAGTACAGGCGTCTGAAGCTGCGCGAATTATTTTGGTGATCGACCAGTTTGAGGAAGTATTTACCCGCTGTGAGAGCGCTGAAGAACGGGAGAAGTTTTTTAGCTGTTTGATGGGAGCATTGGAAAAAACAGGCGACAAGCTTCGTCTGATTATTGCCATGCGAGCGGATTTTGTTGGCAAGTGTTTGGAGCAAGAATACAGTGGGTTAGCCGAGCAGGTGCAGCAGCATATGATCAGTGTATTGCCCTTGACGACGAATGAATTGAGAGATGCCATCTGTCAACCGGCTGAGCAGGCGAGTTTAAAGGTGGAACCGGCCCTGGTGACCGAGATTTTGAATGATATTCAAGGGGCACCGGGAAGTTTGCCATTGTTGCAATATACGCTGAAGGAACTGTGGCAGCTACGTCAGGAGAATACGCTGATGCTGTCCGCCTATCAGGATCTGGGCGGTATTAACGGCACTTTGGATAAACGAGCTACCGAGATTTATAACAGCTTTGATGGTGACCAGCAGTGGACGGTACAGCATATTTTTCAACAATTGACCCAGCTAGGAGAGGGTACTGAAGATACTCGGCGGCGGGTGTTTTTAGACAATCTGGTTTCTGAGCCGTTGCATCCGGTGGAGCGAGTGAGAGATGTGATTGATCGATTGTCAGATAAAGAGAATCGATTGCTGATCACTAACGAAGTCGTTGGGAAAGGTAAGATCAAGGAACGGCGAGCGATTGTGGATGTGGCCCACGAGGCATTGATTCGCCATTGGCGATTGTTGCGGCAGTGGATTGAAAAGAATCGCGATTCGTTACGGCAACAGAGGCGAATTGAAGCAAATGCCGTGACTTGGCAAGAGCATAAACAATCAAGAGGATATTTGTTACAAGGAATACCGTTGATTGAATCAATTCAATTCCAAAAAGACCAAGCAGAAGTATTCCCTCTGTCAGACTCAGCTAGGAATTTTATTAAAAAAAGTTTGTGGCAAAGACACTGGAGTCGTCTCAAGTTATTCAGTCTACTGATTATTCCTGCGATTGTTATCGATTTCTCATTACATAGTTGGAAAATTCAGAATTACTATAACAAATTAAATGGAGCTAATAAGGCTGATGAACGAGAAAGTGTATTGAGGCTTACTGAAGATTGTGACACCTATAAAAGAAACACAGGATATCTAAGAGAGCGATTTACAGGTCAATATTGTCGCTCCCTGGCTGGTGAACAATTCAGCAAAACTGCTAATCTCAGCGACATCAACCTCCACTTCACCGACCTCCGCTCCGCCAATCTCCGCTCCGCCAACCTCCGCTCCGCTTTACTCCGCTACGCAGATCTTAGCAAAGCATTCCTCAGCTACGCGGATTTCCGCTCCGCAGATCTCAGCTACTCAGACATCAGCGAAGCGTTCCTCGGCTCTGCAGACCTTAGTGAAGCCGATCTTCGTGAAGCTAATCTCAGCGGCACTATTTTACTTGCTACGAATTTGTATGACACTAAAGAGCTCACTCAAAAACAATTGGAAGGTGAAAATTCGCCTTATATCTGTAACTCTTTACTTCCTGAAGAGATTGAAATCAAGGGAGGTAAAGATCGAGACTGCGACAAGTTAGCTGATATCTTACATCAAAGATATCCAGGCTGGCTTGAGAACTTTGAAGCAGCAGCAGCATTGGTCAAAGCGCAACAAGCGAAAACCTGGGAATAGGAATGAACTCTCTTGCCAACTGGATAAGTCAGGTAAGGTGAGATGTATCGCACCACTTCTAGGAATCGAACTAAACACCATGGCGCGATTTCCCTGAACCCAGCGATAATATTACCCGTTTCCCTAACGGTAACCGCCCTCGTCGCTGTGGGTGAGTGCTAGTAAGCTAGAACAGTAGAGCACCTAGTTTGTTCAGATGCGGATCATCTGAACCGATAACCAGATGTCCTCGGTTTTACCCATCGATACCCAGCGCTATGAGTCTGGCGACTATACCCTGGAGGTGACGGCCCATCCGTCCCCGCTGTCTCAGTGGAGTGATCCGCCAGTGATCCGCCAGCTTCGCTTTAGCCTGTGGTCAGAGCAGCCAGAACGTCAGCGACTGTTGACAGGCGATCAGCACCAGTTGGTCACCGTTAATGATGCGGTAGAAACCTATGTGCAAAGCCACCTTACTCAGCAAGCCTGGCCCTTAACCCATCGCCTATTGCTGCTTGAGCAAGAACTAGAACTGAGTACTCTGCAGCTGTTTGACCTGGCTGAGGTTCTTAATGCCTACGAGCGAGGACAGATTATCCTGCCTGCCATGCGCCAGAAGCAACGCCAAACGCGCCGCCGTCCTCAACGCTGGTGGCCTGGCTCAGCAGTGGCTTCTATGCTGGCAGCTGTCGGTGTGATAACTGCCTATTTTCACTATCGACCAGCCGCCTTTAATGAAGTGGCTACAACCCAGGCACCAGCAGATATTTTGGAAGATGATGTCGCTGTTGCACCAGAAGCAAATGCTGTACCAGAAGCAGGAGCTGCAGCGCCACAACTAGAACAGGCTCCGGCTGAGGATCGTGATGGGCAGCCTCAACTTAAGACAAATCGAGAGCTGTTCCAACCGCCACTAGACTCGGCAGAGCTTGAATCAGTTGAATTGACTCCAGCTCCCACTACACCAACATCTGCTGCATCGACAGAAGCAGGGGCCAGATTTAGTACTCCGTCTGCCGATGTGCCTGCAACTCTGAAGGAAAATCGCTCGGAGGAACATTTCCTAGAGCAAGATCGTTTGGATAATGCTGTCCCTGAAGAAATACCGCCAGAAACAACTGCCACCCCAAGAGAGCAAATTGCTGATGATGAAGCCGTTAGCGAATCTGAACCAATTGCCACAGCTGAAGCTGTTCGCGAGCAAGAACAGCAAGAAAGTTTAGGGGATGCGCAATCTCGTATTGAAGCCCCCAATATGGTTGACGTATTGAATGCGATCGCAGCCCAACTCGCCCCTTACCAACCTACGGAAGTCAACTACCCCCTGGTGTATCACTTGCAAGTTGCCCCAGACGGCGAAATCATTACTATTGACCCCATTGGCGAAAATGTCCCTATGATTGAGGTTTCTGGTGAGACAATTACCCCAGCACCTGGACGGTCTTTAAAGATTGAGATTATTTATACGGAAAATAATCGACCTGTGGTCAACGAATTATGATGGTTTGGATTTTTTTGATTTCTTAGCATCCTTACTCTTCCGACGGGCCATCGCTTGACTTACCGGAAAGCCAGGAACGGGAATTACCTGACGAATACGTTCTTCTTCTTGCTTTTTTAGTTCCGTATAGTCCAACCAGTGAATACAATCTACAGGACAAGTATCAATTGCTTCTTGAATCAGGTCCTCCGGGTCGCCATCTTGGCGAATTACCCGAGCACGACCATGAACAGGTTCCACATAAAATGTATTACGGGCAACATGAACACAGTTCATACAACCGATACAAGTAATCTCATCCACATAGACACCACGCTGACGAACCTCTCCGCCTAGCTCAGGCTCTAGCCCTGTACGCTCACTTTGTTCTCTATAAGATCCACCTAACTCGGGTTCAAGTCCCGAACGTTCGTCATCAGGGGGATCTACTTGAAAAGTCATTGATGGTTGCTCCAGTCACATTGGGAAACCAATTCCCTATGCATTAAAGGCGACCCGAAGCATCGAACTCCAAAGCCGCCTCGCCTAGTAATGATGTCAAAACTCGTCAGGATTAGCTATTTGACCAACGCTGTAAAACCAGACGAATAGAACCATCCTTAGTGGTCTGATGCTCGGCTACCTGGAAGCCCTGATTAGCAGTTTCGCTTAGCACTGTGTGATATGCGTAGCGTTGAGTCACCTGGTTCAAAAAGCCATCCACTGAAAGGGACTGCTGCCAGTACTGCATATCAGCTACCAGCTCATAGTCTCCGGTATCAGCATTAAGCTTGAAGCCTAAATCGTAACCATTATCTTGTTCGATCACGACTTCAGCAGTTTCAGTTTTGCCCTGATAGCCACGAACTGTCTGCGGTCCAGCTTTCCAATCAGTACCCATATCGGTGAGGGCAGCCTGAAGAGCAGGCAGATTACGAATTTTGGTTTTGATCTGGCTAAAGTGCGACATCTTAAACCTTTTATTATTTGGAAGTTGACAATGTGGCCATTGGGCCGTGCAGTAGCAAAGTCTAATCTTCTACCAGCTGCTGTAGTTAGCCTGGGAATCGGTCTGCTCAGAAGTTAGTTGATTGGCTTGGGCATAAAAATCAGACGTCTTTTCCTGTGATAAAACCTGACCTAACTGAGCCTCAACGGCAGCAGTTACTTCAGCACAAGAACGACCGACAATACCTGTAACCAGCTCCTTGACCCGACCGTCTGGATAAATTATGAATTCCAGTGTCTCCAAAGGGATCTACCTCTTGTGAACTCGCCATACTTTATAGAGTACTGGCGTAAACAGAACAACAACCCAAAGAAATAACTAAAACTCTATAAAAAAAGTTAATACAGAGTATTAAAAATGAGAGTGCCTGCGCCATACGTATAAGTAGTGTCGCGCAACTTTCTGAAGCCGTCAAGCTCAGGCATTGACAGGATAAAAACCCTGGGAAAATCATTTACAAAAATAAACAATTAGAAATATAGGTTAAATTGAACGCACTTTAATTTACAGCAGTTGATGGATGTATTTGTAAGTTGCGCGGCAGGCTGCTGTCATTTAGGGCTTTTAAGGGGTAGCTATTGCTCTGACTAACCGTCGAGTGCTATCGGTGTCGAAAGCCGACGGTGTCGAAAGTCGACATAATCAAAAGTCAGACATAAAATCGGGCAATTATAGGGGAGGCAAACCTATATATGGATTCTGGGGGTTTTCAGTTTGAGCAGGAATTTATTGATTCGCTGCGCTGTATTCCAATGTTGGTAAGGCTTAAGTTAGATACCTGTGGTGTCAAACTTAAGCTAAATCATTGGCATCAGTTTACTCAGCCTGAGCGGCAGGGTCTGGTAAAGCTGCCCTGCGATACTCAGGCGAATATTGCGTTGTATCGACAGCATCTGCAAGCGCTGGTTGTCCACTATACAGGTCAGCCAGCCAAGGAAATTGAGGTTCCAGACCATCCCCCCTGGCTAGACGTCAATGTCCCTGAACAGGTCAAACAACAGGCGGCTACCCACAATTTAGAAATTGCCAGTGCGGCTTGGCAAGCGTTAACGTCTTCTCAGCGATTTGCGTTAATCAAGCTTAGTCGTCCCAGCCATGAGAACCGAAACTTTGTCCCGGCTATGCAAGAGTTTGGTCTGGCAGATTGAGCCTCAGAGCTAGGGTTTGAGGTATTCAGACTGTTAGTATCAATAGCAGCGCGGCTAGATATCAGTCTATCGTCTTCAAATCCATGGATAACCAACGGCTAAATAATTACGGTTTAAAGGTGCCTCAGCGAGGAGGCTCAGCGAGATCTATGACGGCTATTCCCTGGTCGTTATTGGCGCTGACTCTCACACTTCATGCTGTGCTAGGACTCCTTCTATCCGTCTTTTCGCCACCCTACTGGGTCTGGCCCATAGCTTTTGGTGGAACGTTTATACAGACCTTTGTACTGGCGGGTCCTAGGGCCTTGTCGTCCTTAAAAGGAAAATGGCTTTTCCTGTCGCGGTTTGTGACTTGCCTGGGCGTCGCTCTGACGGTCGTAGCGTTAGCTATTGCTGTTGGGTTTGGAGGAACGTCTGATATTGACAATATTCGATTTTCTCGGATCGGTCTGGTGTTATTTTTTATCAACTTAGGCGTTTTGCTGCTAACGGCCTGGTGCAGTTTGTTGATTGCTTATATCGGCGATCGTTTGCTGGCTGGCATGGGGCGTATCCGGTGCAGCGTGTTCATTCTTAGTTTTTGTTTTTTAGGCCTGCTTATTGGTGGGGCGTTTGGGCTTGCGATCGCAAGCTGATATTGTCTTAAAATTAGAGCGGCAGAGAGGAAAAATGGATTTTGTGTAGATGGCATTGAAAGGTGTCTATAAAGTCCTTACTAAACGCTCAGATCTAACTCTGATTAATTATTCAACTACAATCCAATATTTGAATGGTGTTAGCGATTGACTTTGGCACTAGTAACACGGTGCTCTGCCGGTGGAATACTGCCACCCAATCCTCTGAAGTACTGGCGCTGGATAGTATTGCTCAACGAACTCTGGGACCAGCGGTGGTGCCCAGTTTGCTCTATGTGGAAGACGCTCAGCAGGAAAAGGTGCTAATTGGGCAACCCGTGCGCGATCAGAGTCTTGATCGATCACCACACCGTTGCTTCAAAAACTTTAAGCGAGGCATTGGCACCTCCGTGCAAGGATTTATGCCGGACTTGGATGGCCGCACGTTGTCATTTGAACAGGTGGGGGAATGGTACTTAAGTCAGATTTTTGAAAAGCTGCAACAACAAGAAAATTATCTTGATGAGGTGGTTTTAACGGTGCCCGTTGACAGCTTTGAAACCTATCGAAACTGGTTGGGAACCATCTGTCAGCGCTGGCAAATTGACCGCGTGCGGATGATCGATGAACCCACGGCAGCTGCTTTGGGATATGGCCTAACGGACGATGAAACCCTGCTGGTAATTGACTTTGGTGGCGGTACTCTGGATTTAGCCACCGTACAACTGAGCGGCAAGCGGTCCCAGGCCCTGGGATACATTCTCAAGTGGGACCAGAAATCGATGGGTAACTCAGCCCAACAAATTTCAACGGCCAAAGTTCTGGCCAAGGCCGGGGAAAATCTTGGCGGGGCCGACATTGATCAGTGGGTTGCCCAATATCTGTGCGAACAGTATGGTGTGCCTTTGTCCCCCTTGATTTTACGGGTAGCAGAACAGCTCAAAATTCGTCTATCTGAGGCCCTTAGTGCCAGTGAAAGTTATTTTGACGATGAGACCTTTGAAAGCTACGACCTGACGTTAACTCGTGAACAATTTGAAACCGTACTGCAAAAGCAAGGCTTCTTTGAACGCTTAGATAGCCGTCTGGCTGATGTACTACAACAGGGGCTTCGTCAAGGGGTGGATATAGAGGATATTGATGCGGTTTTGCTGGTAGGGGGAACGACTCAAATTCCAGCAATTCAAGCCTGGGTTAAGGCTCGATTTGCTACCTATACCAAGGTGTATGCTGACCAGCCATTTACAGCGGTGTCTGCCGGGGCTTTACAGCTACAGCAGGTACAGCTGACGGATTTTCTATATCACGGCTATGGGATTCGCTTTTGGGATCGTCGCAATAACCGCCATGGCTGGCACCCGATCATTTCCAAAGGACAGCCTTATCCCATGAATCGACCATTCGAGCTGGTACTGGGGGCTTCCAGTGAACAACAGCCGAGTATCGAGCTAATTATTGGCGAATTGGGTAATGATCAAGGCAGTACTGAGGTCTATTTTGAGGGCAATCGTCTAGTCACTCGCCAAACTAACCCAGGACAGATGATGGCACAGCCATTAAATGAAAAAGCCCCCAACATTGCCACCTTAACGCCTCCTGGCAAGCCAGGAGAAGATCGAATCAAACTTAGCTTTACCGTCGATCAAGACCGACTCCTGCGGGTCACGGTAGAAGATGTTCTAACAAAAGAAACGTTGGCTGAAAATCAATCGGTTGTGGAACTTTCTTAAAAAATCTGTAGAGTCGTTCCATGGAACGACTCTACAGATTTTTTGATCCTATAAAATTCTATGTCCTAACGGTCCTTGTCAGGCGCGCTCAAACGTTCCCGAAGCTCTTGACCCGCTTGCTGAGCTTCCGCTTGGGTTTTGGTGATAATAAATGTTTGGGTCGCTAGTAACACAATCACAAATACAATTCCCGATAGAGTAAAGCTCAGTTTAGTAGATGGAATGCTCTGACCCAGGGCATAGATTGCGATCGCAAATACTGCAGCCAAATAGATCTTGGACATAATTGGCATCGCCGATGCCGACCAGCAAAGAGCAACCAAAATGGCATTAAAATAAAGGGATAGCAGACCCAGATGAATGCGTCTGGCATAAATTTGCTGGGCTCGTTTACGACTGCCTGCAAAGGGAAGCTTGAGTCGATTACCAGCAGCGTTTAGCGCATCTATCACCATGTAGATCACAGGCACAATCAGGCTGGACACCACCACCAGAAACAAGGGAGGGGCCTGCAGTGTTTTGTTAATAGACTCCGATGACAGCGCCAAATTAACGGCCTGACTAAAGAGAAATGCAGCGATGGCCGCTACTAGCACAATCAATAAGTCAACTCCAAAAACGGTGGCGACCGGTATCGGGGTTGTGCGTGTCTTCATAAACTAAATTTAGTCCTGTATACAATAAGTTCAAATAAACGAACAGCCGAGTATATCTACGTATAGCTACCTTACCTCAGTGATTAAATATGCAGTCTTATTAAAACTCAACAGATAAGCTAGGGATAAATTTAAACTATCATTACACCTTTGTTAAAGGAAACATCTTAATGAGTTCAGCACCAGTTTCGATCGATCAATCTCCAGTGCATGTTGCAGCTGAGTCTGATACACCACCGACCACAAGACTCTCTTCTCAGAGTTCATGGAGCATCGAAGACAGTGAAGAACTCTATCGTATTAATGGCTGGGGAGACCCCTATTTCTCCATCAATGCAGCGGGGCATGTAATCGTTTCACCCAGGGGCGATCGGGGTGGTTCTCTAGATTTACACGAACTGATCCAAGCACTGCAGGCCCGCAATCTATCGCTGCCTATTCTTGTTCGTTTCTCCGACATTCTTGAAGACCGGATTGAACAACTCAATTCCTGTTTTGCTAAGGCCATTACTAAGTATGGCTATGAAGGTTGTTATCGCGGAGTATTTCCGATCAAGTGCAACCAGCAGCGTCATTTGGTAGAAGACTTAGTTAAGTTTGGCGAACGCTATCAGTTTGGTCTGGAAGCCGGTTCTAAACCCGAGCTGATGATTGCTCTGGCTACCTTAAAAACGCCTGGAGCCTTGCTGATATGTAATGGTTACAAAGACCGGGCCTACCTTGAGACTGCCATGCTGGGGCAAAAGCTCGGTCAGCAGCCGATGATTGTACTGGAGCAGTTGGATGAACTCCCCCTGGTGATTGAGGTCAGTCAACAGCTAGGGATTCGACCTCGGCTGGGGGTGCGGGCCAAGCTTTGTACAAAAGGCATAGGCCGCTGGGCTGAATCAGCAGGAGACCGGGCCAAATTTGGACTGACGATTCCTGAAATTTTGACTGTTGTTGAACAGTTACAAGCCGCTGATATGTTGTCATGTTTACAGCTGCTGCATTTTCACATTGGTTCCCAAATGTCCTCCATCAGCATCATTAAAGATGCTTTGCGAGAGGCCTGCCAAATCTATGTGGAACTCGCTAAACTGGGAGCCGACATGCGATATCTGGATGTTGGTGGAGGGTTGGGGGTGGACTATAACGGGTCTAAAACCAACGTGCCAGCCTCTAAAAACTATAGTGTTCAAAACTACGCCAATGATGTTGTTGCGGAGGTGAAGGAGGCCTGTGCCGCCAAGAATTTGCCCATGCCCACACTAATTAGTGAAAGCGGTCGTGCCATTGCTTCTCACCAATCGGTACTGGTGTTCGATGTACTAGGTTGCAGTGAGGTACGTCCTAGGGGACCGGTCCAACCGTCACCGGACGATCACGCTATTCTCAAAGAGCTATATGAAGCCTATCAAAGTATTAACTCTAAAAACTATCAGGAGGTTTTCCACGATGCTGAACAGTTTAAAGGAGAAGCTGTTAGTCTGTTTAACTTTGGCTATCTCAGCCTAATCGAACGGGCCAGGGTGGAAAATCTCTTTTGGGCCTGTTGCCAAAAAATCATTCAAGTATTGCGTCAGGAGACATATATTCCCGATGATCTGGCTGACTTGGAAAAGATGATGGCTTCTATTTACTACATCAACCTCTCAGTCTTTCAATCGGCACCGGATACCTGGGCGATAGATCAGCTGTTTCCAATTATGCCGATTCACCGTCTTAACGAGGAACCCATCTGTCGAGCTACCCTAGCAGATTTGACCTGTGATAGCGATGGCAAGATAGATCGCTTTATTGATTTACACGGGGTTAAATCGGTTTTGGAGCTTCATGAGCTGAAGCCAGAAGACCCTTACTATCTGGGGATGTTTCTAAATGGGGCTTACCAGGAAATCATGGGAAATCTGCACAATCTCTTTGGAGATACCAACATGGTGCACATTCACCTCACACCCCAAGGGTACACCATCGAGCACGTGGTAAAAGGAGATACAATGAAAGAGGTCCTAGGCTATGTTCAGTATGACTCTGAAGACTTAGTGGAACAAATTCGCCGTCGTTCGGAAGTCTCCCTTAAAGAAAAACAAATTACCCTGTCGGAGGCGCAGCTGCTGTTGCAAAACTACGAAGAGAGTTTGAGTCGATATACTTATTTATCCTAGGACGTATTTTTCACATACCCCCTGTATGGGCGTTGCATGCAACGCCCATACAGGGGGTATTGTTTTTTAAACTGCCTGAAGTTTGGATAGATCTGGTTTCACCTTGAGCTTCACCACCAGGGCTGTAATGTTGTCGTGACCATTGTGCTCGTTGGCCAGCTCGATCAGATCGGCTACCCCTTCTTCAATGCCTTTGTGGCCTCTGAGGATGGGCTCAATATGGGTAGAGCAATGGGTCTCTAAAAGCCTGTCATCACTAAGACCATCAGAGCATAGTAACAGTAGGGTATCTTCGGTGAGGTTGAGATAGTTAAAGCCAGGATCTAAAGCATCTTGACCACAGGGACCCAACGCCTGGGTAAGCTGATAGGCATCGGGTCTTGCGTAGGCAATGGCTGGCTCTACACCGCGTTTGATTTCTCGTTGTCCCACTTCGTGGTCCACGGTGATTTGCTGTAGCCCTAGCCGTTTGGTATAGCGATATAGGCGACTGTCACCCACATGGGCAGCGACTGCCTGGGTACCTTTAACCAGTAACATGACCAATGTAGTTCCCATACGGGCACTGCCGGTACGCTCTTCTACTTGGTTTTTGTCATAGATAACTTGGTTAGCTAAACCAATGGCTTGGCGAAGTTCGGTTTCATTAGGCAAATCGACTTGCCAATGCTCATCAAGATACTCGTGCAGAGTATCCACCGCTAATTGGCTAGCTACTTCGCCACCGGAATGGCCTCCCATGCCATCGCAGAGAATATAGGCACAATGGGCATCTAACGTTTGACTGGATAGAGTTTCTTCGCGACTCAGTGAAGATTGGATAAAGTAGTTATCTTCATTGTGGTCACGCTGCTGACCCACATGGGACTGGCCAGCATCCTCTAAGCCCGTAAGCTTCATCGGTAGCACCATAGTCGGTGAATCGATGCTGTCCATACCGGCATCTTCAGTGATGTCGACCCCTTCTAAGCCTGGGATCTCTAGGTCGGCTAGCACATTTACATCAGGGGGTGTTTCAGAAGCCGCTGTCGCAATATCTGCCCCTAGCTGATACTTGTCTGCGATCTCAACCAGGGCTTCCTTGATGTTATCAATCCCATCAAACTGCCCCTCGATCACCTGGGCGGCCAGATCGGTCAAATCAGATAAAGATTGCTCGCTCGATTGCAGAAGCGACTGCCACAGTAGCCCCATATCCGCCAACCTGTAGTCATTGCGGTAAGGGCCCATCTCAATACATCGCAAACAGACAATCTGATCTTCATCCATACACAGATTGCTAATGTTTAACAAGCTGCCTTGCCCCTTAAAAGCAGCCATTGCTTCCCATAGCTCGACCATGACATAGAAGCTATGGATTTGTTGCAGCGGATCCAGGGTAGCCTGCTGCCATACCGTCAGTAAATCTGGCAGATGCCGCCTATCTTCAATAATTAGAACACTTTGGTCAGACTCAATCCAGGCCTGCTGCAATTCAGGAATTGATGGAAAAAACCGACTGTGAAGTGATAAATAGGGATAGGCCATTAGAGGCAAAACCTGCGCACCGTCAGCTTCCCCTGGCGTAACTAGCGAAAACGTGAGCCGCTGCTCTACCAATGAAGAAACCATGTCATTAGGTTTTGTGTCGGTCACCTGGACTTCCACCTGCTTCTGACCATCGGTTCCTGGAGAGAGGTTCTCAACCAGTCGATAGCGCTGTCGAGGCCCCAGCCAGTCGCCCGCTGCTTTGGTATTTTCAGTGGATAGGGGAATTGGTGTCACTGTGTTTGCGGCCAATTGCTGCCAAATTTCAGTGTCGCCGCTGTCCGGCTGACTGTCCTCAGAAGCCTGTGCATCAGCAACTAAGGCAATAGACGGAGACCCCAGCAGAATTGTGGCTCTCCAAACCTGAAGGGGTGAACCACAATTCTGACAAAATCTATGCTCGTTAGGATTATTAAATTGACAGTATGGGCAAATGATCATCAGTGGATAAAAAGAAGCCGTTGACAGTGACCGCAGCTTAGTAAGGATGACGATGCCATAATCCGCTACTCCCAAAGTTAAAAATAGTCTTAGGAGCTAAAACTACTGTGAAAGGGAAATTAAAATAGCGAAATACGTTTTAGCATAGCCGATTAGAAATACAAGTGTTGGTATAAAAGCAATCAAATTAACTGTACTGCCGTCGCAATTAGAAATAAAAATGTTTGGCTTGCTGCGCATTAAGTATGTCACAACCTTTTGTTAATTGACCTAATCTATCTAGTTCACTAGCTGTCAGGTAGCGCCACTGCCCAGATTGTAAATTGCCCAGATGTAGATCACCAATGCTAATGCGTACAAGTCGTAGGGTGGGGAACCCAACGGCTGCCGTCATCCGGCGTACCTGGCGATTTTTACCTTCCCGTAGAACAAGCTGAAGCCAAGCAGTGGGAATATGTTTACGCACACGAATTGGTGGAATGCGAGGAGGCAGTAACGGTTCCTGGGATAACAGGTCTATTTGGGCAGGCAAGGTGGTGTAGTTACGAACGATCACGCCTTGACGTAGTTGGTCCAGACTATGGGGATCGGGAATGCGTTCTACCTGAGCCCAGTAGGTGCGTGGATGGCGAAAGCGTGGATGGCATAAGCGATGTTGTAGCTGACCATCATTTGTCAATAGCAACAGTCCTTCACTGTCGCGATCGAGACGTCCCACTGGATAAACGTCCGGCACTGGAATAAAGGACTTAAGGGTGGTGTGTCGGCTGTCAGTATTTGTAAACTGACTCAGAACATCGTAGGGCTTATAAAAAATTAGATAGCGATACCCCATATGTTGTCTATCGATTCTTGAAGGTGTATTGAGAAATAGTGAATTAGTTTAAGTTGCTCGATATGCTGGATAAATTCGATCAATGTGAGTATCGGCAATATGAATAACGCCTCTAAGTATCGGTTTGTTTGCACTCTGACCTTTGGTGATATTTATGGCCAGATTATTGTCTGGCTGATTGTGCTGTTTTTGAGTCTGGCAACTGCCCTGGCTCTAATGGGGTCTAGCCGTCCGATTTATGCACTGGTGTGTGTGGGGTTGATTTTGGTCCTTTCCCTACCGTTTTTACTATTTGCTTTTGTTACGACTCTAATCAACCATATCGAATTTAGTGAAATGGATGCTGTTAAGGCAAAGGAAGGGCAAAACCGCGTCTTTAGCAATCAGCAAATGTCGAGCCAGACGGCTTCTTAACGTTGCCAAAATTTGGTCAGACGTTCCCCAGAACCCCTGGTGACACAAAAACCGCTACTCGGTTTGGGTAGATGTGTCCGCTGGTGCAGCCGGGGTTTCTGCTGGAATAGATGTGGGAGTGGTGGGACTGGCCTCAGTGGCTGGCTGGCTAGCTTGGCCCTGATTAATTAACTGCTGGATGTTGTCTTTAAACTGTACTGGAGCAAGGGATAGGGCCGTTTCAAATAGGGGCTGAGCCTCGTCTGACTTGCCCATTTCCCGTAGGATAAGACCCTTGGCTAACATTGGGCGAAAGTCCGGTGTGCCACCCAAGGTCTGGGCATCCTTTATAGCTGTGTCATAGGTTGCGATCGCATCTTCGAAGCGAGACTGTTCTGCATATACCTGGCCCAGCAGTAGCTTAACCGCAATTACATCAATGGTGCCGGGCTGAATTTGGTTGGACTGACCAGCTGTTTTGAGCGTGTCCTGGAGCAGTCCTACAGCCGCCTGAGGACGTTCTTGATCGAGTAGTAAGACTACCAAGCCCTGGAGAGCTTCCATATTTCCAGGGGTGGCTGTCAACACACTACGATATGTCTGGGCAGCGCCTTCTAAATCGTTAAGTTGCTGTTTAGTCTGAGCCAATAGAACAGCGTAGCGCGGCTCTTGGGGATTTAAGTCCACCAGTCTAGCCAGGGGCTCAGCGGCACCAGCCAAGTCTCCTAAGCCAATGCGCGCTTCCACCAGCCCTTCGAGAGCAGCCTGATTGTCCGGCTCCCGTTGTAAAACCAGCTCATACCCATTGGCACGACCTTCAAGTTCTGCCTGTCGATTAGGTTCGGTAGTGGCAGTGGAGGCTGTGCCGTTATAGCCAGGGTTTCGGTCAAATGCGGCCTGGATAAGGGGGCCAAGTGAGACTGCTAGCAGTGCAGCAATAGCTAAAAATAAAATTCCGCCAATCAGCCAGCGATTGCGTTTGACAGCCACGGGACTCCCCCCTTTAGAATAACTTGCTCATATTAAACCCTAATGACTCAGTACTGTGTGGCTCTGAAAATAGCCTTAGGGGCGTACATAAAGTTGAGCGTCAACAGTCCTGGTGCCCTGTTATCGGAAACATTCTCCAGTCATCGGATTCAAAATAGTAAATATTTCTCGTATGAATTTGCTAGATCATCTCTGGATTCAAGCAAACAGATAATAATAAGGACCAAAAAATTTGATTGAACAGAATATCCTTAAATTAAGCTGACATCTGCCAAAATCTATGAATGGTAACGTAAAAGCGACCACGGACTGTCATGGTCCAGGTATGCTCAGGCTAATTTTTTCCAAGATAAGCTTGGTTTATTAATCTAAAAGCTGCTAGGTTCTACCAGACAGCATTTAAATTAACTGTTTCACTTTTATGATTTCTAGATAGAGCAGACTATAACTAATAGTTCACATATTCAAACCCATAGGTAATCCTATAGATACCCTCGAACTCCCTGTTCAAACTGTTCAAACTGTTAAGTAAGCTGATTTTCCTGATTGACGGAGGTTTCCAGATTAATGAGTTCTGCAGACAGTCGCCCCCCTGAAATGCCGAATACTGCATCCAATGGCAAGCTGGATGATAGCGCAGCTGCTGACTCTGCTAATCGTCCTGCTCTAAAACAGCCGCCTAGACGACCTGCTAAGCCTGAGCCCGTTGAGAAGCCGATTGAAGAGCCAGTTGTTACTAAGCTGGAGGAAACCCCAGCAGTAGCGGAAGCTGATGTTCCCGAAGAAGTACCCGCTTCTATCCCATCTGAAAGTGTTGAAGATACTGCTGATGTTGAGGAGCCTGAAACTGAGGAAGAATCTATACCTCAGCCGAGGCTACAGCCGATTGCCCCCCCTAGTGAGCCGATGCAGTATAGAGCTATCGGTCTATTAAAAGGGCGATATGAACCTTCAGAAGAGTCCTTCAATCGCGGCAACATTGTTAACCATGATGGCACTACTACCTGTGCAGTGCTCTTGGGCCGGACCACAAGTTTAGTCAAAAAACATTTGGATTTAGAGAAAGAGCATTTGTGGGTGGTTTATCCTCGGACTATTTTTCAAGACGATATTGGCATTGCGGTGCAAATCGTGGGTGTCTGGGAACCTGAGACATTAGGTGATGAAGATAATGAGACGGTTGAGGCTCCAGCAGATGCAATTCAACCCGACTACTTTTCCATTCGAGGGGAAGTGATTAAATTTGATGAGCGCAAGCAGGAAATAACTGTCAGCATCGTTCAAAAGATGCGCACGGGAAAACAGCCCAAGCGTCCCTTTAAATTGGTTATCAACGGCAGCATCGGTGTTAAGACCATCGGTTACTTTTGGGACATGCATGTGCATCGTGAAGGCAACCAGTTTGTCCTCAACGAAGGTAGCTATGTGGCAGCGGTTCCCCCGAAAAAGCGCTCTAAGCGCCGACCTGCTGGTGGTAACGGCGGTAAGCGTCGGCCACCAAAGCGTTCTGGCCCTCGCCCCAAGCCTACTCTATCTAAGGATGACGGCGTTAAAGGAGAAAAACCAAACGTGGTTAAAGTCGGGGATAGTAGCAGTGCTACTCAGAATGTCGATAGTTCTGCAGACTAGAAGTTGCTCTGCTGCGATATTGGGGGCAGGCAATCAGGATTTTGCATCAGTTGTTTTGAGGCAAAAATGCTGTTTGGTTTGGTAGCGGCGCAACGGGCTCACTGAGTTCAAATTCACCTCTGATAATCCAGTCTTTGAGAGCATCTGCAACTTTGCGTCCGAGGTAAAGGCTAGAAAGCGGCGCGGTTCTGACACGGCTGCCATTGATAGTCAGACGACCGGATTTAAGCTGCTGATAGCTGACCAGACCAAAACTAGGCCGTACCCGTCGGGGAATTGAAAAATCAATGACCGGAGCGACAATATCCTGATCGCTGATGGCGCAGCCCTGGAGCACCGCCTCATCCAAAATCGGAATAGGTACCCCCACCCCTAGCATTAGAGAAGGACCGTAACCGCTAAAGTAGCAGCCTCGGACCCATTCGGGTTGCATTTGCTTGGCATCGCCAATGAGGGCGACGGTGGCGGATGGCCCAATGGGAGTGCCGTTGGGTAGACGCTTTTGCCTGGGAAAATGCTGCGTACCTTCCCAGGCAATGTAGCCGGGGGCACCCCCTAGAAATAGGCGACTGCCAATGCCGATTGTACGCATGTGAGGATCGTTGAGCATGGGGGAAAGGGCCCCGGCATTGGCATAGACGGCATTGCCTAAAAAGGGCTGTAGTGGGCCTAAATAGGTGAGTAGAGGCCGATCACTACTGTTCACACCAACAATAAAATTCTGGTACAGGTTACGGGGATTAAACAGGTAAAACTGGTTGATAGTATTGCGGGTGATGGAAATGTCGAGGGTGGCTCGGGGATAGCAGTCGCTGACGTGGCCTAATGCCCTGAGATGCACTGATTTACCGGCAATCAGTTGGGCAATCACATGACCGCCGCCGCGTTCGCTAGCCATATCGCTTTCTGACGTATCTCCCCAACGATTGCTGCCGGATGTTTGACTGGCACCAAGATAGAGATCAACAGCACCAAAGCCTGCGTAGGCCATAACTCCATCGAGATAACATTCACGGATGTTAATTGGTGGGTCCGTATGCCCCAGATTGATGATGGCTCCAGATGATTCCATCGGCTCAAAGGTGCCAGTTGTAACCACATCAACGGCGGCTGTAGCGGCTTCTAAGCCGAGTTCTGCTACGTTGGCTTTGGTTTCTTCAACAGTCCAAACTGTGACATTGCCGTCACGAATTTTTTGATTAATGTCTGCAATGGTGCGGGCGATAGCCATGGTTAGGACTGGCCTAAATGGGTCAGCAGCCAGCCGCCAAGGATCGCCGTTGGCAATACCACCAGAACCAGCGCAGCAGATTCTGGTGGGGCAACGGCGGGACCGATCCACTTAATCAGAGCACTCAGGACAGCAGATGCGATCGCAATTTTCAACACGTACAATCCGTTATCCATGGCTAAAGGGATACAACAGAGAACGATGGGGATAGCCCATTTTACGGACAGCTATGGACGACGAATATTAAGACAACACCAATCACCCCGCCGCCAGAGGGTGGCAACGGTCCAACCGTGTTCTTCGAGAGTATCAGCCACCCATTTTGATTGATCTAACAAAACACCACTCAAAACGCCCCAGGTGGACTCTTTGGCAATGGTGTTAAAGTGCGGAATTAAATCGACAATAATCTCTGCCAGGATATTGCATAAAATGCCATCAACAGGCTCACCCACCTTGAGGCTATCGATACTGCCCTGATTGACCTGAATCCGCTCCGGTTCGATGCTATTGAGATCGCGATTTTCTGCCGTTGCTTTTACAGCCAGGGGATCGGTATCCACTGCATAGACATGATCAGCCCCTAACAGCACTGCTCCAATGGACAAAATCCCTGAACCACAGCCAATGTCTGCCACGGTGATGGGCACAGAGCTTTTTTCACTAAGACGCATTTCTAACGATTCCAGACAAAGCTGGGTGGTAGGGTGTGTACCCGTCCCAAATGCGGTGCCTGGGTCTAAGCTAAGCACTAACCTGGATGAATCAGGTGGCGGCTCCAGCCAAGCAGGATTGATCAGCAGCCGATCACCTACCGGTTGAGACTGCCAATACTTTTTCCAACTTTTAGACCAGTCTTCGTCTTCAATCAGACTCCAGGTCATTTGGGGGGGCTCACTTACCCCCAGACATAAAGCATCTTGCTGAAAGCGCAGGGCTAAGGCCGCCAAGTCAATATTACCCAACTGCTGCCGGGGGAAATAGGCTTTTACCCGGCTCTGATGCCCCCAGCGTTCACTGGCGGTTCCACGCCCACTCCAATCTTCAAACCGCCAGAAGACTGTATCCTCTAGCAGTGGGGAACAGGTAACTTGTATCTCCCACCAGGTATTTGCCAAGGGTTTATGCAGGGGTTGCAGACATCGTGGGTGGGCACACTACCCACCCGTTCTAATAATCTTATAGGGCAACGGTATAGGCATCGCGGATGCCGGGGACTTTTGTAATCTCTTCGAGAATCCCCTCAGGTAACGGATCGTCAATGCTGAGCACCATAACTGCATCACCACGAACAATCTGACGCCCAACCTGCATGCTGGCAATATTGACATTAAAGCTGCCCAACAGCGACCCAATCTTGCCGATAATACCTGGCATATCCCGGTGCAAGGTAAATAGCATGTACTTAGTTGGCGGTACATTGATGGGAAACTGGTTAACATCGGTAATGCGAACTTCACTGCCTCCCAGGATGATACCGGTAACGGCATGCTCACCCAGGGATCCCTGGGCTGAGACATAAAGAGACCCCGTAAAGTCTTTGACGCTAGCGTCGCGGGTTTCAATCACCTTGATCCCGCGCTCCTTGGCCTCAATCGACGCATTGACGTAGTTTACTCGTTCTCTGAGGGCATTGGTCAGCAGCCCCTTAAGGGTGGCAATCACAATCGGTTTGCTATCTTGATTAGCCAGCTCACCCTGGAGCCGGATCTGCACCTGGTCTACTCGTCCACCGGCTAACTGACCCACCAAATTACCCAAGGTTTCAGCCAGCTGCAAATAGGGACGGAGCTTTTCTAAAACATCAGGTCGCAGACCAGGAATATTCACTGCCGAACGGGCCGGTAGTCCCAACAGCACATCGCGAATTTGTTCAGCCACATCCACAGCAACGTTAATTTGGGCTTCGGCGGTGGAGGCTCCCAGATGCGGGGTGAGAATGACGGATTTGCCCAGCTCTCGCAAGGGGCTTTCCCCTAGAGGTTCATCTTCATACACATCAATGGCTGCACCAGCAATGGTGCCATTCTTGACGGCTTCATAGAGGGCTGCTTCGTCAATGATGCCGCCGCGAGCACAGTTGATAATGCGGGCAGTGGGCTTCATTTTGGCTAAAGCCTCGGCATTGATCAGATGGGCCGTTTCAGACGTTTTGGGAATGTGGAGGGTAATGTAGTCAGCCTCTTGAAAAAGCAGGTCAAGATCGACCAGAGTGCACCCTAGTTCGGCAGCACGATCATTTGAAATAAAGGGATCGTAGGCCAAAATTGTCATTCCCATGGACCGGGCTACGGTGGCTACATGGGAACCAATTTTTCCGAGACCGACTACGCCGAGAGTTTTTTTATAAACTTCTACGCCTGTAAACTGTTTGCGATTCCAAGCAGATGCTTTGACCGATTTATCAGCTTCGGGAATATTCCGCGATAGGGCCAACATCATGGCCAGGGCATGCTCAGCCGCTGCAATCGTATTACCCTCAGGGGAATTGACCACCACAATCCCGCGACGGGTGGCGGCGGCCACATCCACGTTATCTACGCCAACGCCCGCCCGGCCAATAATTTTAAGCTGGCTCGCAGCCTCAATCACCTCGCTGGTAACTTTGGTGCCTGAGCGAATCATCAAGGCATCATAGTTGGGAATTAGCTGAACAAGCTCTTCGGGAGGAAGTTTGGTTTTGACGTCAACTTGGGCCACCTGGGCCAAAATATCGAGACCAGACTGGTCGATCGGGTCGGAGACAAGTACCTTTGGCATAGCTGGGAGGATTTTTTTTCACAAGGAATCATCGTACTGCATTGCTGCAGGGGTACAAATCCTTCCTTTGGCAAATTATGGATCGCAGATATGGTTGCCAATGTTACAAAACGTTTAAGTTTTGCCAGGGTGAGATCGCGTAGGGGAGTTTCATGAAACTCCCCTACGCGGGGGATCGCTATTGTTCAGTAAGTTGTTCAATGCCGTTAAAGAGATCGGCTAGAACGCTGTTGGAAATTAGAAAACCGTCGGGATCGCTGAGGCGTAAGCGATTGTTATTAAGCACAGCTTGGCCAAGAGCTAAATAGGGTCTTAGACGGGTGTTGAGCATTGTGGCAAAGGCGGTGCCAAAAGTCTGGGTAAACGGTTCTAGATCAATGCCTTCGGCCAGACGGAGACCAACCATCAGCCGATCGGTAAGCTGTTCCACCTTTGGCAGTGCGGGCTCTTCTAGCACACCCCCGGCCTGCTGATAGGCTGCAACCCACTGACGGTATGTCTGCTGAGTGCGGGGGCGAGCCACTCGCTGGCCCTGGGTATAGCTAGTGGCTCCCATGCCAAAGCCGTAGAATGGTCGATTTTCCCAGTAAGTGCGGTTATGACGGCACTGATGCCCAGCTTGGGCATAGTTGGAAATTTCGTAATGGTCATAGCCTGCGGCAGTGAGTGTGCGCTGAGCTAACCGATACATTTGGACAGTGGCTCCCTCACTAGGCAGAGGTCCCTCACCAGGCTGATACTGCTTGCCAAAGGGCGTTTGGGGTTCGATGGTGAGATCGTAGACGGAAATGTGGTGGGGATGGTGTGCGATCGCACACTCCAACGCTTTTTGCCACTGCTCCAACGTCTGATAGGGCAACCCAGAAATCAAATCCAGGCTCCAACTTGGCACCGATTGCAGGATCTCAATAGCTCGATACACATCGACCAGCCGGTGGAATCGACCGCATTGCTCTAGCAAGTCATCATCAAATGCCTGCACCCCCAAACTGATGCGATTTACTCCCAGGGCGCAGTAACCCTGCACATGGCTCAAGTCAAAGGTGCCTGGATCCATCTCCATGGAAATTTCTGCGTCGGCAGCCACCCCAAACTGCTGATCAAGGGTTTGCAAAATTTGCTCAAGCTGGGATACCGATAGTAGCGATGGCGTCCCTCCCCCAAAGAAAACCGTTTTGAGCATAGGGCCCAGGGTGGATGTGGCCTTGATTTCGTGACAGAGCCAATCTACATAGGTGCTGATGGTATTCGATGTTTCCCCGCGCTGGCGATTGCCAATTACTGAAATAGGAAAGTCACAGTAAAAGCAGCGACGTCGACAAAATGGGATATGAACATAGGCCGATGTAGGCATGAGGCCGTAGGAGAACATAAAAGCATTCAGGGAGGAACTCAATCGTGGGAACATCAGTGATTATAATGATGTCGTTATTTGGGCCTTTCAGAGCCTATCGTTCACCAGGCCCATCCTGAGGTCGATATCATTCGAATGCTAGATGCATTAATTATTATTTCATTCATTTTTGCAGGGGCAGGAATTGGCTTTTACAGCGTTGACCTGCTGCCTGAACAGGTCTTAGGACAAGTCAACAACATTGAGGGCCTGGGAACTGTCGTGGCCGGATTTGGCGGTCTCATCGGCACCGGGCTAGGGATTGTGGCCCAGACCAGCTATCGACGGTTTGAGAAACAAATCCGTAAGCTCCCTCCAGATAGAATCTTTGCCCGCGCCGTTGGGCTAATTTTAGGTCTACTGATCGCCAACCTAATTTTGGCACCGGTCTTTTTATTACCGATTCCCAGCGAGTTCAACTTTATTAAGCCGCTTGCTGCTGTTATGAACAGCATTATATTCTCCGTATCGGGGATGAACCTCGCAGATAGCCAGGGACGGGCCCTACTAAGGCTGGTCAACCCCGGCAGTGTAGAAAGCATGCTGATTGCAGAGGGCACGCTGAAACCCTCAGCCTCCAAGATTTTGGACACCAGCTGTATCATTGATGGCCGGGTAGAAAGCCTTTTGGAAACCGGCTTTTTAGAAGGTCGTATCGTCGTACCTCAGTTCGTTTTACAAGAACTCCAGGCCGTTGCCGATGCAGCTAATGACCAAAAACGAGCCCGTGGTAGACGGGGACTAGATATTCTTAACCGCTTGCGAGGAGCGTATCCAGAACGCGTAGTGGTAGATCCGGCAGACTATTTGGATGTAGGTACCGTAGACGCCAAACTGGTTAAGCTAGCCCAGGAAATGAATGCCATGTTGCTGACCAATGATTACAACCTCAGCAAAGTGGCCCGCGTACAGCAAGTTGCCGTTCTGAATATCAATGATCTCGCCAAGGCCATCCGTCCGGCCTACCTGCCTGGAGATGATATTGAGATCAAGATTCTTAAAGAAGGTAAGGAAGATGCCCAGGGTGTGGGCTACTTAAACGATGGCACCATGGTGGTAGTAGAGGCCGGAAAAAGCTACATAGGCGACAACGTTCTCGTTGTGGTCACCGGTGCACTTCAAACATCGGCAGGTCGTATGATATTTGCTCGCCCTAAAGGAGGAGCGGCTACGGCGTAGCCGCAAGAAACCCAGCTTTTAATTCTCTCAAAGCCGGGTTTCTGACACGCTCCTATTCCCACTCAATGGTGCCAGGGGGCTTAGAAGTAATGTCATAGACAACACGATTTACCCCATCCACCTCATTGACAATGCGGTTAGAAATGACCTCTAGCAAATCGTAGGAGGGGCGAGACCAGTCAGCTGTCATACCATCTTCACTGCTGACAAAGCGCAGCACAATCGGGTGAGCATAGGTACGCTGGTCTCCCATCACACCGACACTACGCACCGGCAGCAACACAGCAAATGCTTGCCAGAAGTCATGGTAAAGACCTCGGTTGCGAATCTCTTCTCGGACAATGTAGTCAGCATCGCGCAAAATATTTAACCGTTCAGGGGTAACCTCCCCCAGAATACGAATGGCCAGGCCAGGACCTGGAAAGGGCTGACGCCGCACAATCTCATCGGGTAATCCCACGGAACGTCCCACATTGCGTACTTCATCCTTAAAGAGTTTGCGCAGGGGTTCTATCAGCTTAAACTGCAGATCCTTAGGTAGGCCGCCAACGTTGTGGTGGCTCTTGATTTTGACGGCTACGCGCTCACCCGTTTTAGGATCCACGTTGGTATCAGCAGACTCAATCACATCGGGATAGAGCGTGCCCTGGGCCAGATAGTCAAAAGGACCCAGACGTTTAGATTCTTCTTCAAAGACACGGATAAATTCATGACCAATGCGCTTACGCTTTTCCTCTGGGTCTGTGACTCCTTTAATTTTCTCTAGGAAACGAGCGCGGGCTTGGACATATTCGACCTTGATATGAAATTGTTTGTCAAACAGGTCCACCAACCGTTCGGGTTCCCCCTTACGCATAAATCCCTGATCGATAAACATACAGGTAAGCTGATCGCCAATTGCCCGATGGAGCAAAAATGCCAGGGTGGAAGAGTCAACACCGCCTGAGAGAGCAAGCAAAACCCGCTTGCTGCCTACTTTTGCCCTTACTTCACGGATAGCTTCTTCCACAAATACTTCGGTGGTCCATGTGGGCTCACATCGACAAATGTGATAAACAAAATTTCGAATTAGGGCTTGCCCGTCGACAGAATGCACCACTTCTGGGTGAAACTGCACACCATAAAAGCCTCGCTCATGGTCAGCCACTGCGGCACTGGGGGTATTATCTGTGTGGGCCAATAGTTCAAACCCTTGGGGGAGTTTGGTCACCGAGTCACCATGGCTCATCCACATGGTAGAGCCATCGCCCACATTGGTCAGCAAGTCAGTGGGATCGTCTATGTGCAAAGAGGCTTTACCATATTCTCCTCGTTCAGCGGTCTCAACCTGTCCCCCCAGCTGTTGCACCATCAGTTGCATGCCGTAGCATACGCCGAGAACGGGAATTCCTAACTCCCAGATAGCAGGGTCGCATTTGGGCGCATAGTCAGCATATACAGAATTAGGTCCGCCAGAAAGAATAATCCCCTGGGGATTTAGCTGACGAATCTTCTCAGCGGAGGTGCGATAGGAGAGCACCTCAGAGTAGACATTGGTTTCGCGGATGCGACGGGCAATTAACTCAGAGTATTGAGACCCAAAGTCAAGAATAATGAGCATCTGACGGTTAAACTCAGGCGGTTTGACAGACACTGTATCGTTAATGGCGGGAGTTTTTGCAGTCACGAAGTAAGTCCTGGAACTGGGGTGAGTAGGGAAAACATTTAATTATTTTAGTGAGTTAATTACTAAATGCTATCTATTGAGGTTTAAGAAGGTACTTAGAAAAAGCTAGATAGTATGGGAGTTAGGCTTCTTCAGGAATTCTGTAAAAAATATTTTAACTACATTAGCAAACTGCGGTGACACCAACTTAAAGTGGGACGTTTTCCCCAGCCTAGAACTTAGGCATTAGGAGCTAGAAGCCATGACCCTTAAGAATTCTGGATTCCTACCTGACCAGAATTTTCTAGCTTAGGAGTAAGCTCTTAACAAATGCTGAAAATATAGGCCATACAGACGTTCCATGGCAATCTATACATCCAAAAGTTAAAATTTAATTGATTTTGCTTCCTTAATATAGATACCTATAATATTTGGCCGCAGTGGCAATGTCTCAGGAATAATGGGTGCTCAGGCACATAATCAACTCCAAAGGGTGGTTCATAATGGAAGGCACGGCGAGCAGACCAAAACATCATGAACTCCATTGACTACCTTCGTATTAGCCTGATCGATCGCTGTAATTTTCAATGTGTGTACTGCATGCCAGAGGGGGCTGACCTCAACTATGTGTTGCAAGAGTTTTGGCTCAGCCACGAGGAAATTTTAAGGCTGTTAAAGGGGGTGTTTATTCCCCTAGGGTTTACAAAATTTCGTCTAACGGGAGGAGAACCCCTACTGCGTCCGGGTATTGTGCAATTAGTGGATGAGATTGCCCATTTACCAGAGACAACAGATCTGGCCCTCACTACCAATGCATTTAAGTTAGAGAAACTAGCCCAGCCCTTGTATGATGCTGGGTTAAGACGTATCAACATCAGTTTAGATTCATTGCAGCCTGAAACGTTTCAGACCATTATTGGTGTCAACAGGTCCGCTAAGTCTTCACATCTGCAGTGGCATAAGGTGTGGAGGGGAATTCAACGGGCACACCAGGTGGGTTTTGACCCGCTTAAACTCAATGTTGTTGTGATTCCAGGGGTGAATGACCATGAAATTTTAGATCTTGCTGCTTTAACTCTGGATAAAAACTGGCATGTGCGGTTTATTGAGTTTATGCCCATTGGCAACGATGAGTTGTTTTCCCATCAGGGATGGATTGATTCTGAAACCATTCGCCAACAGATTCGTGATCGCTGGGGATTAGAAGAGTCCAACGTATGTGGCAATGGTCCAGCGGATGTATTTAAGATTCCAGGGGCTAGAGGAACTCTAGGATTTATTAGTCAAATGTCTGAATGTTTTTGCGATCGCTGCAACCGCATGAGACTATCCGCAGACGGCTGGCTACGGCCTTGTCTATTGAATGAAACAGGGCAATTAAACTTACGCGAAGCCTTACGACAGGGTGATTCAATTGAGTCAATTCGAGATCGCGTGGGGGCACTCGTCGCCAATAAGCCAGAGATCAACTTTAAGATGCGGGAATCTGGAACGACGGGAGCGTACAGTCGGACCATGTCTCAAATTGGCGGGTGACCAAGTATTTTTAATGATCGTTATTACTACACATACAAGGGCTTTTCTATCGCCATATAATTAGCGAGAATGCGTGATTTATTTAGAGTCGGCCTATGGGTAGCGTTCATCGTCAAAGGGTCAAATTTTTGTGGGCAACCTGTCTATGTTTGCAATTGGCTGGCTGTGGTGCCTTGGCGGAAACCAGTGGTCGTATATCTCAGCAGGAGTTAATTAGCCAGATTGAGGCTGGGACGGCTCCCTTAGTTTTGGATGTGCGTACGGTAGAGGAATATCAGACTGGGCATATTCCAGGGGCCATCAATGTCCACTTTAGAGAGATCAATGAGCATCTCGATGAACTGAATTTATCCGATCATCAATCGGTCGTAGTTTACTGTGAGCGCGGTATTCGGGCAAACATTGCGGAACAAACGTTGCGGACTGCCGGCATCGGCACCATTCTCCATCTAGAGGGAGATATGTCCCAATGGCGGCAGAATGATTTACCCCTTGAGCAAAGCATGGCATCGGGGGAAGCAACACAGCCACCTACGGAGATTTCTACACGTGCTAACCCATTAGAAGACCGCTGGATTGTAACGGGTAAGGAAGCCAAACAACTGATTGAGCAGGGGGCAACACTGTTAGATACCCGAAAAGTGGCGCTGAACCGATTGCAGGGGAGTATTTATGTGGGCTGGAAACAGTTTTCTCCTGAGGAAGTCGATATTCGGGGTAGACTGCTCGAAAATGATGAACTGTTGACTCAAAAGCTTCAGTCTTTAGGTATCTCACAACAAAAACCTGTGGTGGTTTTTGCGAATCCTCCCAACGGCTGGGGGGAAGATGGTCGCATTGTATGGATGCTGCGTACCCTAGGACATACCCAGGCTGTGATGGTGGATGGTGGTGTTAATGCGCTAGTCAAGGCTGGTGTGCGGATGGGAAGAAACCATTCAGTGACTCCAGGAGATTTTGTGGTTGAACGCAATTCCACCTGGGAGATTTCTCGCGATCAGCTTAAAGCACAGTTGGGGAACGAGAATGTGGTGGTGATCGACACTCGTGAGGGGCGCGAGTATGCCGGCAAAACCTCCTATGGAGAACAGCGGGGCGGTCATGTACCAGGGGCTATCAATCTATACTTCAAAGAATTTCTGACAGAGGATGGGACGCTGCTATCCCCTCAGGAAATACGTGCAATTCTCAAGCAGGCTGATATTACTCCTGATACCCAGGTTATTGTTTATTGCACTGGAGGCATTCGATCTGGCTGGTTAGCCTCTGTGCTGGTGACCCTTGGCTATCGCGTTAGTAATTACGCGGGTTCAATGTGGGAATGGTCGACGGGTCCGGCGGAGAGTTATCCTCTGGAAATGCTTTAAATACAAAATTGGTAGCATCCAATATCCTGGGGCAGATCTTGTATCTGCCCCTACAGGATTATCTGTTTTGAGCGGAGCTATGTAATTGGGCTTGTATTATCTTAGGTTCGTTGGACAGTACGCCTAGCGTAATTGGCTGACAAGTTGCTTGATTTCCAGACCGGGATTTTGTTCCATGCCATCGGATTGTAGGTATGCGATCGCATCAAATACAACGGTTGCAGTCCGATAGCCATGGCTTGCTAAATAAGCAAAGCAGGCGTCTTTATCCTCAGCTGACAGATGAACAATTTCTAACTGAATAATGGCCGGGCGGATTTTGCTGAGATCAAACATTTTGAGGATCTCAAAGTCATACCCTTCGGTATCTATCACCAAGAGGTCAAGGGTACGAATATTATGCTTGTCCAACAGTGTAGGAATGGTTAATGCAGGTACCTTGATTGCTTCAACCAGGGAATCTGCATTTTTTAGACCAAAGTTGGATAGCTCCCTAACCAGGGAATCCCTGTCTAGACGGGCCATATAAGCCAATTTAAATAGCGCCTCGTTGCCCTCTTCGTGGCGCACTGTATACAGTGAAACATTTTCCTTATCCTGATTAAGGATTAAGGCATTCTCAAATTTTAATTGAGGTTCGTCTGTATAGTTTTCAACGAGTTTCTTAAACGCATTTAGCTGAGGTTCAACTAGTAAACCATGCCAATGGTATTTCTTAACATAGTTGTTAATTGGATCGCACCAAACCCCATCATGTGCTCCAATTTGAACAAAATTAAATTCACTAGAATCTTTGCCTGAACTCCTTAGATAATCGTTGATAACCAGGTCAAAAATATCTACACTAGGATACCGTTTTGGCTTAGACGATGTATGTTTTTTGACTTTTGTAATTTGATATCCAAATTTGTATAAGGTACTTTGAATAGCTTTCTTCATAACTAAAATACCTTGGTGGCACCTCAGGATCAACCTACCACTCTAAGTATTTTGACGGTAGTTGCTTGTAATATCCTTTGCCGTATCTTTGCTAAAACTTTGAATAGCGATTATGTTCATCGGGGTTGCCAACGCTCTAACGTTTTCGTGAGATCTTGAACTATGCCAGATTGCCTTGCGCTGATTGCGCACGATACTAAGAAAAATGACATGGTTACACTGGCAACAAACTATCGCCACATTCTCTCTCGCTATCATCTGATTGCAACTGACACGACGGGACAGTTGATTCAAACGGTGACGGAGTTACCGGTGGAGCGAATGGCAGCAGGTGCCCAGGGTGGGGAAATCCAGATTGCAGCCCAGGTTGTAGCCGGTAATGTAGCTGGGGTGATCTTTTTGATTGATCCGGTCAGTGTTAACCCTAATGAACCGGATATCCGTGCCCTTTTGCGAGTGTGTACGTTACACAATGTGCTGTTGGCCACTAACATGGCCACGGCGGAATTGGCGATTCAGGCGGTGGCTAAGCGACGAGATGCCTATCTGATTTTTAACCCGGTCGCGGGTCAGGGTAATCCAGATAGGGATTTGGCGCTAATACGGCAGATTCTGGCTCCCCAGGTGAATCTACACACAGTATTTACCCAGCCTGGTATAGACCCGGTTGACCAGGCTAAAGATGCGATCGCAACGATTCAAGCCAACCAAACTGAAGACGATACGGGGTTTATCATTGCTTCGGGTGGGGATGGAACGGTATCTGCGATCGCAGGTGCCACTATCCAAACCGGTATTCCATTGGGCATTATCCCCCGAGGCACTGCCAATGCATTTGCTGTGGCCATGGGCATTCCCACCGATCTAAAGCAAGCGTGCGAAGCAATCGCATCGGGTAATACCCGTGTAGTAGATGCCGCCACATGTAATGGCATTCCCATGATTTTGTTGGCGGGTTTAGGATTTGAAGCCGCCATGGTGGAAAACGCTAATCGAGAACTCAAAAATCAGCTGGGAGCCCTGGCCTATATTCTGTCGGGGGCGCAGCAGCTTTTTTCCCAAGAGCTGTTTAAAGTTGAGATTGAAATCGAAGGTCAGACCATTGAATTTGATACAGCTGCTGTTACGGTGGCCAATGCGGCTCCAGCCACATCGGTGACAGCCCAGGGATTTGGAGAAGTGATTCCCGATGATGGTTTGTTGGATGTGACCATTCCAATTCCCCAAACTCGGCTACAAGGCATGAATATGATCGCCACTCTATTTACATCTGCCCTGGCTAAATCTCAGGTTGAGCGAGATGACGTGGTCTGTCTGCGTATCAATCGGCTTAAAGTGACCACAGATCCGCCCCAAAAACTAGTAATTGATGGAGAACTATGGGAGGAAAATCCGATTGAGTTTGAATGCATTTCAGACGGATTGACTATCTTTTCACCCATAGCGACTTATCCATAGCGGCAGCATACGCTATCGATGACCTAACGAGTCAATCTCAATTCGAGAACGCTTATGGATTCATGAGTCCTAAGGTAATACTTTTCTGTCTTTTTTTAAGACAGAAAGGATTCCATCTTTTGGGTATCAACTCAAGGAGGGAAATAATGCTGGGGAAAGGAGATAGAATATAGAACTCAGAATAGAGTAGGGGCAACGCTTCTAGCTCCTATATCCTAGATTCCCACCTCACCGAAATTTCCCGGCTTAAATTGGTCCCCTATCTTTCTAAAAGGATGGGATGAAGCTAGTATCAAGTCAAGACTAAGACAATTATTTTGAGTCCTAAATTGAGATAACTCAGTCTTAATTGGGGCACCAACTCAAAGCGAGACGTTTTCCCACGCATAGAATTTAGAATGTAGGAGATAGGAGTCCAACCCCTTCTAGGTTCTAACTCCTATCTTCTCCATTCCTGCTTAACCAAAATTTCTCGGCTTGAGTGGATACCCTTTCTAAGGATAGGACTGGAGCCAGAAAATTTATTGGTAGTCTTAGGGTAGGTGTGTCTTTGCGGCTATTGGTTCTGATTAGTGATGCAATAACTGCATTTCAGTTGACAACCTATGCATGCGAGCTGTCTTTAAGGAAGCATTTTCGCGGAATAATGGACAAGATAGCCATGGAGAGCATGTATGCCGCCATTAAGGGGTCGTAGCGGAGTGGAACCCTCAGATTTGCAAAACCGAGTGGATCACTGGCAGCGATTCAAAACTGGGGATTTTGCGCAGAAGTGGAACAGTTCGAAGCTGATCGTTAAAGAAGGTAAAAATGCGATCGCACCCCTTTTAGATTTGCTCAATGACCCCACCGTCGATTCTGAAACCCACTGGTTTACAATTCGTGCCCTAGGCAATTTTCCTGAACCTGGTGTGATTGAAGCCATTGCCGCTCAAATTGGCAATACCGCCCATTACACCAGTCGCACCAGTGAGCAAGCAGATGAACTAAGTGACTTTGCCATCGAAACCCTGGCCGCCATGGGTAATGTCGCCATCGATATCCTGAGCCAGTTGCTACACCAGCCTCAACGCCGACTATTGGCGGCCAAAGCTCTTAATCAGGTACGTTCCAGCGGTGTGATACCAGCCATGCTGCCCATGGCCAAGGACGATAATGCTCAGGTTCGCTACTACGCCATTGATGCCCTGGGAAGCTTTCATAATGAGGCCGTTACCGATGCCTTATTGAGTGCCCTACAGGATCCAGCTTCAAAAGTACGCAAGGCAGCGGTTATGGCTTTGGGCCGTCGCCGGGATTTACAAGCGCATCATCAGCTGAGTCAACAGCTCCAGCCCCTACTGTGGGACATCACCTTAGAGGTCAGCTGTCAGGCTGCCCTCGCCCTGGGAAGATTGGGGGCTGAGGATGCCATCGAGGCACTGCAGCAGGTGCTGCTATCGGACCACACCCCCATGACTCTGCGCATTGATACGGTGCGGGCACTGGAATGGTATTGCAATTCCTCAGACCCTACCCATCAAGCTGTTGTCAATCAAGCATTTACTGTTTTGATCGACGCCTTAGAACAGTTTGGTCGGTCTTCAGAAAGCAACTCAGAAAATAACATTGAAAATCACCTTCTACCGTTGCCTCCCCAAGAAAAGCAACAGATGCAGGTTGCCATTATCCGAGTACTAGGAGACCTGCGATATGGTGCAATTGCCCAGGAGGCCACTGAGATTTTAATCAAACGGCTAGAAAATTATCCCCCTGCCGCTGTTGCCCAGGCAATCATCATGGCACTGGCAAATTTAGGGCAGCCCCAAGCGTTTGATGCCCTACTCCCTTTACTCAATCATCCAGCCGATGTCGTTCCAATTCATACCATTGCCGCATTAAAGCGGTTGGATCCTGACCACAGTCTGAAGCGAGTCACAAATTATATTAATCACTTTCCTGAAAGCCAGACAGATGTACTTGATTTTTGGTAAGCATCGGAGATTCATAAAGTTGGTCAGTAGGATCCCCCCTCAGGTGCGACTGATCCGAACCAAGTGGCCAATGCTGTAAAATCCAGAGAAAATTAAAATGTAATGCAGATCACCAGACATTGCTAATTTGAACTATGATTTCATCTTAAAGATACGGATAGCACTTTTAACGAATTGGTTCATCCCATAAGTCAGCAGTGGCGGGCACCATATCCTACCGGCAAGATTTACTTTAGCTGCAGAGAAAATTACTGCAATAATTTCAACTAGGTTTTAACTAACATCTGGTCGGCAAACCACCAATATCCGTTCAAAAAAAGCAAATTTTCCACTCATTTCGATATCAGCATCTCACTCCTTTTCAGAATTTTTAAAAATTAGTTTGTTAGTTGGTCTGCACCCGGTAGCCAGACACACCAAATAGGATGGTGAGGCTGCCTAGAGTGTTATATAAATAACTCCGCCC